>JAJYAR010000004.1:22195-30247 GCA_021779435.1 bacterium | reverse complement strand
TATTTGGCTGCTCATAAATGATGCTCGATAGGGAAAAAAAAAGCGGGCCGCATGGCCCACTTTTTGAAAGTGAGTGTTTTTGAGTTGGTGAACCTATCCGCCGAGGGAAAATTTTGTCAAGCTCCGCGCCCGCCAGGCAGCGCAGAAGTCAGCGGCGGACTTCGCGTTCGATCGCCCACCCCAGAAGTCCTTGTGCAAGGCCATGGCACGCCGGCTGCTCGCGGCCATCGCAAATGGCCAGCTGTTTCATTCCAACTTGAACGAAAGGCGGCAGATCTCCGCAGAACCAGTGAAACCAGCACCCTTGCGCACCCGGCACTTCCGCCCGAGCGCCAAGAAGCGGCAGGAAAGCATCACAGACGAGATTGTCCATCCGCGTTCCAGCCACTGCATTCCCGCAGATCGCAGACGCCAATTCTTTGCGCAGAAGGGGAATCCGATGAAGACGACGACAGGGTCGGCTGAGGCCTGAAGGTGGCACGGGAGGGGTCTTGTCCGCGAGGTGCGCCAATGTCCGCGGCCAGTCGGGTCGCGCCGCCGTCCATTTCTGGTACTGAAGAAGTCGCACGTGCGGATGATTTGCCGGACGAACCCCTTGCACGCTCCAAACGTCCGACTCGCTGGCCAGCGCCTCTTCGGCCGACACCTTCCCCCCTGACCAGGCCGCCAGGGGCCACCGTGTCGCGACACGCAGCATCGGCGCACGGTTGTACCGAAACCCGAGCACTTCCAGCGCCGCCTGATGACACGCCTCCTCCCACCCGAGCCGCTGGATTCGCAGCCGCGCGAAGTGGACCTTCTGTCGCCAGCGCAGGCCTGCCTGCCTTTCCAGGAGGTCGCGCAGCTCCTGCACGTGAAGTCCCCCAAGCTCCTGGGTGACGCGCGCCGCCGGTGCGAGCGCGAGCGCCTCCACCGCCTCGTCAGCCGCATACTCCTCGAGATCATGATGGAGAAGCGGCAGCAGAGGAAGCACGGGAATCTCGCGGCCATCCGCTCCGTGCGTCACATGCCCCGGCTCTGGCCAGAAAAGCACCACGTGCAGCACGACGTTGTTGTAGGCCGGATCACGTGCATGGGCGTGAGCCTCCCAGTCCTGCGCGCGCAAATGCAGCTCGACGTCACCGACGATCTCCGGTCCATCACCGATGTGAAGGCGCGCCACGCGGAAGTCCGGCCCGCCAAGCAGGTTCCACTTTCCAGGGTGGAGTATCCGGACACGCCGGCCATCGACCGACCTCGCCAGCTCGTGCTGAAACGCCCGTTCCATCCAGATTCTCTGAAGCAGTTTCTCCGGAAATGAGAACGCCCCGTAGAGCCCCTGGATTTCGGCCACATCTCCGGAAATGGAATCGGAGTGAATACGGACCACGCACGGAGCCTGGCAGCCGGACCGCGCCGAAACAAGCGCGGTGTTTCGGCGCGACCGGGCGTCCGACCCGGCTTCGCCGGAGCCGCTGCCGACTGTGTGTATCCAGAATATGGTGACTCAGCCCCGAAGAGCGAAGGTTGGCGGAGAGGGAGGGATTCGAACCCCCGGTGAGCTTGCACCCACAGCGGTTTTCAAGACCGCCGCAATAGACCACTCTGCCACCTCTCCGGTCGGTCCCGGCTACGGTGCTAACACTCCGGGCGGCGTCAACGCGTAACCTCCACCGCGCAGGCTCCCCGCTGCCGGCACGTCTACCGGCCCGTACTGCGAATCGAGTAATTTCTCGGCGAGGAACCGTCGTCCGGCGGTGTTTCATATCGTGAGGTCCCCAGTCCGCCATGAAGTCACCCGCTCACCCATTGCCTGCCGATCACGGTTTCGCCAGCGGCGCCGGGCGCGTCCCGATCCGGTCCCTCCTCCGACGCGAGCAACCGGCCTCCGATGGACGCAGCACAAGCCAGGCCGCGGCCTCGCACCACGCGGGATCTGGCACAGCGGCGCCGCAAAAGGCCGTCTGGGGATCCCACGGTTGCCTTCACCGTCGTCGGCGCCAACTTTCAAACAGAGCCATGAACACCCGCCCCCTCCGCCGATCTCAGTTACTCACCTTCGCGGCAGCTCTCATTGCCGCGAGCATCGCTTTCGGCCGCGATGCGGCCGGCGGTCCTGAGCCGCGGCTGATGGCCACGGCCGTCACCGAGTTCACGGACTCGGGCAGGCAGCAGCAATCTGCGTCGGCCGGGGCTCCCGTGTACTTCGCCACCCACCCACTCGGGTACAAGGCGCGGGGTGAAGCGGTAAGGGAACCTTCGCTCTCCGAGCAGGAAATCGGACCGTTGCTGGCGGCAGCAGCGGCGAAGAACGGATTTCTGCCGGGCACGGATGCGCACCCGCCGCAGATCGCGCTCGTTTACATGTGGGGCTCGCACTTCAGCATCGACACGGATGTCGTGCCCGCGTCCGACGACCAGCTCATCCGCAACATGCTGGACCGCGCATCACTCGCGGGCGGCAGGAAGTTTGCAACGGACCTGGCGAAGGCGTACCGCGACTCCGACAACATCGGGCAGGCGGGCCCGGGCGTCATCACCGCGCTTCCCGAGCAGTTTCAAGGCGCGCAGATCGGCGCCGCGCGTGGCATGGTGCAGATGAATTCCACGATGGATCCACTGCGACTTTTCATGATGCGCTCACCGAAGCACCAGCAGCTGGTCGAGCACGCTTCGCGCAACCTGTATTTCGTGGTGATCTCGGCGTACGACTACGCCTCGCTCGGGCAGAAGCAGCAGCGACTTCTCTGGCGGACCAGCCTGACCATCGCGGCGCAACGCACGTCCCAGAAGCAGGCGCTCCCCGCGCTGCTCCAGTTCGGGGCGCCCTATCTCGGGCGCGAGACCCCGGAAGCCGAGGTCGCGCGAATCGGAGTCGCGCGCTAGTCGCTCGCCTTCAGGGCGGTGCTCAGCGTCGGCGTAGCGCCGCGCTGCAGTCACGCACCGACGCTGCCGGCCCTGATCCGGTGGCAGCTGCGCACCAGTTCGACGGCTGAGAAGACGCGAAGCTTGATCTTCATGCTGCGCAGCGCCTCCACGATCGCAGTGCGGGGAACCCGCAGTCTCATCGCGATCGCGCCTGCGGGAAGTCCGGTTCCGGTCAGCGCGAGCACCTGGCGCTCGAGCTCGTCAAGGGCGCCGGCCAACGAGGGCGCCATCACGCGACCCGCGAGCGCCGCCTGCGCCGCCCTCGAACCCGGCCGCACGGTGCCCGCACGCCTCAGCGCGCCGATCAGCTCGTCGCCCGAGCCCGCGTTCGCGACGAACGCAGACGCACCGGCGCGAACCGCCCCGCGGGCATCGCCTGCCGAACCGCTCATCGACACGGCCACGATCGCCGCATGCGCGTCGGCGCGCCGCAGCCGCCTGATCAGCCCGCAGCCGTCGATGCGGGAGCCGTCGACGTTCAGCACAACGACGTCAGGGCGTTCGCGCGCCACCGCGGCGGCAGCGGCATGCGGATCATCCGCCTCGCCGCAGACAGACATTCCGCCTTCAGCCTGGATGAAAAGCCTCAGGCCGCGGCGTGCCACGGGGTGCGGATCGACAATCAGCACGCGCGTGTGACGGACGGCGGGACAGCAGGTCGTCTGGCGGCCCGGAAATTCATCTGAAGCTCGCGGCAATATCGTCATTATGTACCGGCAGTCTGGAACCTGCGTCTTTTCGTATGCGGAGGTTCATCGCACACCAAGCGCACCGAATGCGCAACTCTATTAAGCCTCTATAATAGCCTCGGGGTTTTCCCTATGTGGTCCTCCGGTAGCATCCCGGGTACCAGCTTTCCACCTTACACCAAGAGGGCGTTTTACAAATATGGGGGTATCCGAGTTAATATTACTATGTGCCTACACAGATGATATGCCCCCCTCGCAACCGCGCCTACATCAAGTCGGCGACGTATTTTTCCGTGCATTTTTCGTATATTGTAGACCCTCTATCGGACAATTGCGGAAACACATTTATCAGGGAAACCCTGATTCCATACGTTCGGCCCTGAACACTCTTGCAAGTGGACGGCCCGGCGCAAACGTCCCGCTCCCGCCAACACCCACCCCCACCCGCATGACGCCCGCCACCACAGGCCCCGCGCCGCTCAGCTGGTTCTGCCTCCGCTCCGAGGCAAAACGCGAGCACGTGGCGGCCGCCAACCTGACGACCCGAGTATCGGTCGAAGTGTTCGCACCCCGCATACGCGCGGCGCACACCACCCGGCTCGGCGCCAGCGCGACAACGACCGAGGCCCTGTTCCCCGGCTATCTCTTCGCGCGCTTCGCCTATCCCCACCAGGTCCGCCACGTCGTGAGCACGACAGGCGTCTCCGGAATCGTCACGTTTGGCGGAAGGCCGCCGGTCGTCGCAGACGAGGTCATCGAGCACCTGAGGCGCGAAGTCTGCCTCGCGCAGGGGGCGCGCGTCGCACCGGTGCTCGAGGAGGGAACCTGGGTGAGAATCCTTTCCGGCTGCTTCCAGTACATCGAGGGCCGGGTCGTCCATTTCGATCCCCGCTCCGACCGCGTCCGGCTGTTGCTGGCGCTGCTCGGCAGCGAGGTTCAAGTCAGTGTCCCGTCGCGCCACGTCGCTCCCACCGCGCCGGCGCGCACCTGCTATCCATCCGGCCTCATGGCGCAAACCGCCGTGTGCGCCGTGTCCGAACGCCGCGCCGTCTAACGGCGCCGGCGACCGTCGTCAGCAAGCACCGCTTCGTCCCGTTTGCCGCCTCGCGCGGCAAGGGCGGCAGCGTGCTTAAAAACGGCGCCCCCGGTGCCACATACCCACGCCACTCCGTCCATGCGGCACCCCGCTGCCGCATGCTCCATGCCCACATCCATGCGCCCACCCACCGCACCCGCTGAACGCGACCACCTGTTCGTTTCATCCAAGGATCCGCTTCCAAAATGGAAACGGACAATCGACATCGGCTGCTGCATCATCGCACTGCCGTTCCTGGTCGCCGCAATGGGCCTGCTCGCCCTCGTGCACGCCGCCACCTCGCCCGGATCGCTGTTCTTCCGCCAGGAACGCGTCGGCTACATGGGAAGGCGGTTCACCCTCTTCAAGTTCCGCACCATGCATGCCGGCGCCGACGTCGGGGTGCACCAGTCGCACGTCGCGGACCTCGTCCGCTCGAAGGCGCCGCTGAAGAAGATGGACGCCACCGGCGACTCCCGGCTCGTTCCGCTCGGATGGATCATGCGCGCCACGGGGCTCGATGAGCTCCCGCAGATCATCAACGTGCTCCGCGGCGAGATGAGCATCGTCGGACCGCGCCCCTGCATCCCGTACGAATACGAGCAGTATGCGCCATGGCATCGCGCGCGCTTCAATGCCGTCCCGGGCCTCACCGGGTTGTGGCAGGTCTCCGGAAAGAACCGGACGACCTTCGACGAGATGATCCAGCTCGACATCCGGTACTGCGAGACGAAGTCGCTGCTGCAGGACCTCAGGATCATCGCGTTCACAGTGCCCGCCTTGTGGATACAGGTCCTCGACACCAGGACCCTGAGAAGGAAGGCGAAGCGCGCGACACCGCGGCCCGCGCACATCGAGCACGCCGACCGCCCCGGCACGCAGACTGCGGCCACCTTCCAGACCTGGAACCCGGCACCTTGAACTTCCAAAGCACGATACAGATGAACACTCGAATCAATGTTGGCGTCGTGGGATGCGGCTATTGGGGGCCGAACCTCATCAGAAACTTCCGCTCGCTGCCCGACTGCCGCATGAAGACCATGTGCGACATCAGCGAGGCGAGGCTCGCGCATCTCGGCGCGCTTTACCCCGAGGTCGAACGCGAGACCGCGTTCGCCTGCATGGTCGACGACCCGCAGCTCCATGCGGTGGCCATCGCCACGTCGGTCCGCAGCCACTTCGCGATGGCCAAGGCATGTCTCCTCGCCGGCAAGCACGTGCTGATCGAGAAGCCGATGGCCGCGTCCGTCGCCGAATGCGAGGAGCTCGTGGACATCGCCCGCCGCCAGGGACTCGTGCTGATGGTGGGACACACGTTCCTCTACTCGGCACCCGTGCGAAAGATCAAGGAGATCGTCGACAACCGCGACATCGGCGAACTCCGCTACATCTCCGCCCGCCGCCTCAACCTCGGCCTGTTCCAGAAAGACATCAACGTCGCCTGGGACCTGGCACCGCACGACATATCGATCATCCTTTATATCATGCAGGAGGCGCCGGAGAGCGTGAACTGCCGCGGCGGCTGCCACATCACCTCGGGGATCGAGGACGTCACGAGCATGAATCTCCAGTTCTCGAAGGAGCGCTCGGCGATCATCCACAGCAGCTGGCATGATCCGCGCAAGGTCCGCGAGATGACGATTGTCGGCAGCAAGAGGATGATCGTCTACGACGACATTGTCGGGGCCGAGAAGATCAAGATCTACGATGTCCGCGTGGAACGCCCACCGCACTACGACACTTTCGCCGCGTTCCACTACGCGTATCACTACGGCGACACGTACAGCCCGTTCATCAAGCAGGACGAGCCGCTCAAGACGGAGTGCCAGCACTTCATCGACTGCATCAGGAACGGCCAGCTCCCGCTCACCTCGGGCGAGAACGGCCTCGAGGTCGTGAAGATCCTGGAAGCCTCGTCCCTGTCGCTGAAGAACCACGGCGCCTCGGTCGAGGTCGCCTCGCTCTCAGCCCCGCGGCCCGTCGCGGTTCCGCGCACCGCCACGAAGGCCGTCGTATCGCCGAGTGCCAGTTTCACCGCGTCAGCGACAGCGGTGCGGACCGCAGTCGCCGCGACTCGACCCGGCACACGGAACGGATCAACCCCCGCAGCAGGCAAGGTGCCGAGCGCCCGCTAGCCCACGGCCGCCATGCTTCCCCACCCAACCCTGCACCAGCAGATCGCCCCCGACGTCAAACTCGGCGAAGGGGTGCGGATCTTCGGGTTCACCAACCTGTACGGCTGCGAGATCGGCGACGGCACGAAGATCGGCACGTTCGTCGAGATCCAGAAGGGCGCGCGCGTCGGCAGCCGCTGCAAGGTTTCCAGCCACACCTTCATCTGCGAGGGCGTGGTCCTCGAAGACGAGGTATTCGTCGGTCACGGCGTCACGTTCATCAACGACCGGTATCCCCGGGCCACCACCGAGGACGGCAAGCCGCAGACCGAGCAGGACTGGCAATGCGTCGGGACCGTGGTGAAGCGCGGAGCCTCGATTGGCTCGGGCGCAACGCTGCTCTGCGGCATCACCATCGGCGAAAAGGCGATCGTCGGCGCCGGAAGCGTCGTGACGAAGGACGTCCCCGCCGGCGCGATCGTCGCCGGAAACCCGGCCCGCATCATTTCAAACCAGCTCCAATCGCAATGAAGACCCCATCCGTACCGTTCCTCAATCTCCGCGCCCAGCACGACCCGCTGCGTTCGCAACTCATCGACGCAATGCAGCAGGTGATCGATGCCAGTGCCTTCGCCGGCGGCCCGTTTGTCGCCACCTTCGAAAAGCAGTTCGCGGCCTTCTGCGGCACACGCCACGCGGTCGGCGTGTCGAGCGGAACGGAGGCCCTCTGGCTCGCGCTCCTCGCGTCCGGCATCGGCAAGGGTGACGAGGTCATCACCGTTCCGTCGACGTTCATGGCGACAGCCGAGGCGATCAGCTACTGCGGCGCCACTCCGGTGTTCGTCGATGTCGACGAGACGACCTACACCATGGATCCGGCGCTCATCGAGCGCGCGATCACGCCCCGCACGAAGGCGATCATACCCGTTCACCTGTACGGCCAGATGGCCGACATGGATCCGATCATGGAGATCGCCCGCCGGCACCGGCTGGTCGTCATCGAGGACGCGTGCCAGGCTCACGGAGCGGAATACAAGGGCAGGAAGGCCGGCTCGATCGGCAATGCGGGCTGCTTCAGTTTCTACCCCGGCAAGAATCTTGGCGCGCTCGGCGAGGCCGGCGCGGTCGTCACGAACGACCCCGTGCTGGCGGATGAAATGTCCGTCCTGCGCGATCATGGCCAGACCGTGAAATACGAGCATTCCCGCATCGGCTGGAACGGCCGGCTGGACGGCGTGCAGGCGGCCGTGCTGAGCGTGAAGCTGAA
>JAJYAR010000004.1:5902-22185 GCA_021779435.1 bacterium | reverse complement strand
CTCGAGGGCGGCAACGAGGCACGCCGAGCCCACGCGGCCGCGTACAACGAACTGCTCACGGGCGTCGATGATGTGATTACACCCCACGCCGCCTCCTACGGCGTTCCGGTCTATCACCTCTACGTCGTCCGGGTGAAGGCCCGTGAACGCGTTCGCGATGAACTCGCCAGGCGCGGCATCCAGTGCGGAATCCACTATCCGATTCCGATCCACCTTCAGAAGGCCTATGCCGGTCTGAATCTCAAGAGAGGCGACTTCCCCATCGCGGAACGCTGCGCGGACGAGGTGCTCTCCCTTCCCATGTTCCCCGAGCTCACGCGGCCGCAGATCGAGCTCGTCGCCCACGAGCTGACGAGCGTTCTGCATGAGATCTCCGCGCTGGCGACGGCGTGATGCCGGCGCAGGCCGGTGCCTGTCCCATGGAAGAACTCCGCGGACGGATCCAGCTGGTCGACCCGCTCGCCGAGGATGACTGGGACGACCGGCTCTGCAACGGCGCATCGTTCTTCCACGGCGCCGCATGGGCACGGGTACTGCGCGATGCCTACGGTTTCCAGCCCCGCTGCGTCGTGGCAAGCGACCGCGACGGAGTCCTTCGTGGGCTTCTCCCGATCATCGACGCCAGCAGCTGGGTCACGGGTCGGCGTGGCGTATCCCTGCCTTTCACCGACAGCTGTGAGCCGCTGGGGGAATCCGACGAGATCGTGCGCCTGCTATTCGCCGCGGCAGTCGACGAAGGCCGCCGTCAAAAATGGCGCTATTTCGAGGTGCGCGGAGGTGGCCGCCGTCTGCGGGCTCCCGCGTCCGCGAGCTATTTCGGTCACACGATTTCCCTCTCCCCGAGCACCGATGAGCAGCTCGCGCGCACCGAACCTTCCGTTCGCCGGGCAATACGTAAGGCCGAACGCAGCGGAGTTCAGATCGAGTTTTCGCGCGATCTCCGGGCCATCGTGGAATTCAGGGAGCTGTCGTGCCAAACGCGGCGCCGTCACGGCCTGCCTCCCCAGCCTCTTCGCTTCTTCCAAAGCCTGCACCGGAACGTGCTCGCAAAGGGTCTCGGCTGGGTGGTGCTCGCCCGCGTCGGCGGCGTGCCGGTGGCGGGGGCCGTCTTTCTGCATTTCCGCCGCTCGGCGATCTTCAAATATGGCGCCTCGGACGAGCGTTTCCAGGAGCTCCGCCCCAACAACCTCGTCTTCTGGCGGGCGATCGAGTGGCATTCCGCGGCGGGATTCACCGAGATGGATCTCGGTCGCACGGACCGCGGGCAGGAAGGCCTGAGACGTTTCAAGCTCGGCTGGGGGGCGGTTGAGCGTCCGATCGAGTACGTTCGCTGCGACTGCCGCAACGGCAATTTCCTCACCCAATCCGACCGCGTGCACGGTTGGCACAATCTGCTGTTCCGGGTGATGCCGGGACCTCTCTCACGGCTCGTCGGCGCCGCCGCCTACAGGCACGTCGCCTGACAAGAAGTCATCTGGACCCTTCAACGGGTCACCGTTCCCCACACCACCCACGATGAACGCCCAACCATTACCCGCGCAGCCGGCGGGCCTCACAATCGGAGACATCTACTACGTCCTTTTCCGGCACAAGTGGAAGATCGTGCTCTGCACCACCGTGGCGGTGCTCTCGGCCTTCGCAATCGTTCGCCGCGATCCTCCCCCGTTCCAGTCCGAGGCGAAGCTCTACGTAAGATATGTCATCGGCGACAAGGCGATCGGCCCGGCGTCGAACGGCACCTCCAAATCGCCCGACCAGCGCGGTGAGACGATCATGAACTCCGAAACGGAGATTCTCACGAGCGTCGATCTGCTTCGCCAGGTTGCCGAGGCCATCGGTCCTGAGAAGATCCTCGGAGGAGGAAAGGACGTCGCGTCCGCCATGGCCGTTCTCAAGCAGGGCCTCACCGTGACGGTCCCCACCTCCACGACCGTGATGCTGATCCGGTTCAAGCATGCAGACGCCGAACTCGTTCAACCGATTCTCAGGGAGATCATCGAGCGTTACCTGAAGCTGCACGTCGAGGCCCACACGGCGAACGGCATGCTCGGCGACTTCCTCACCCAGGAGACCGACCAGCTGCGAGCCAAGCTGCTCAAGACGGAAGACGAACTCCGCAAGGCCACGAGCCGCGCCGGCGTCATCTCGCTCGACGACGCCAAGAAGACCTACGGGGAGCAGCTGGCTGTGATCCGCCGCGAGCTCTTCAGCACCGAGGCCGAGCTGGCCCAGCGCACCTCGGCTCTCGAGGAGATCACGAAACGCCTTCCCTCGAATTCAGCTGCGGCAAAGCCCTCCGCGGATGCCCCGGTCCCGCCGGAGATCCTGAGCGAGTACCGCAGCGTTTCCGTGCAGGCCGACCTGCTCCGCAAGATGGAGCAGGAGCTTCTGACCCAGTTCACGCCGGAAAGCCCGCGTGTCGCGGATGTCCGTTCCCAGCTCGTCGGGGTCGAGGCCAATCTCCAGAAGCTCCAGGAGCGCTACCCCCGCCTCCTGCAGATCGGGATCGTCGAGGAACACGGTCCTTCCGCCGAGGCGGTCAGCGCCGCGGGGCTCGCGACGCAGATCACCGCGCTCCAGGCGAAGCGGACCGTTCTCCTTGCCCAGCTCGAATCCATCCGGGGCGAGACCTCCAAGATCGACCAGATGGAAGGCACGATCGTGGAGCTCCGCCGCAAGAAGGAACTCGAGGAGGCAAACTACAGGAACTACTCCGCCACGCTCGAGCAGGCTCGCATCGACGAGACGCTCGGGAACGGCCGCGTGTCCAACATCATCCAGATTCAGCGCCCGTCTCCTCCGTTCAGCGACCCATCCAAGGCGAACAAGACCCTCGGCATGGTGATCGGCGGCGGCGCGCTGGCCGGATTCGTGTGGGCCTTCTTCATCGAGCTGTACTTCGACCGGTCGATCCGGCGGCCCATCGATGTCGAGCGCACCCTGCCCGTTCCGCTCCTGCTCTCGATCCCCGCCGTCCGTCCGAAACTCCTGCTGAAAGCCGCCTCCGGCGCCAACGGCGACTCCTCCGCGTCCCGGGCCGTGGATCCCCTCATCCCGTTTCACGAGACGCTTCGCGACCGGCTGATCGGCTACTTCGAAAGCATCAATCTCAACCACAAGCCGAAGCTCGTCGCCGTCACGGGCCTTTCCACCAACGCCGGCGTGACCACCACGGCTGCGGGCCTCGCGAGAACCCTCTCCGAAACCGGTGAAGGCAACGTGCTCCTTGTCGACATGAACGTCGGCCAGGGAATGGCGCAGCAGTTCAACCACGGAAGGCCGTGCGGCATCGACGATCTCCTCGAGTCGCGCGAGAACGCAAAGGCGGAGGAGAACCTCTACGTTGTCGTCGAGAATTCCCAAAGCGACCGGCTGTCGCGCAACATGCCGCAGCGGTTCACGAAGCTCGTGCCGAAGCTCAAGGCGAGCGACTTCGACTACATCATCTTCGACATGCCGCCCATCAGCCAGATCAGCATCACGCCGAGGCTGGCCGGCTTCATGGACATGGTCCTTCTCGTGGTCGAATCGGAGAAGACGGATCGCGATCTCGTGAAGCGCGCCACAGGGCTTCTCGGAGAATCGGCTCACGTCGCCGTCGTGCTGAACAAGACGCGCAATTACGTGCCCGCGAGGATCTATCAGGAAAGCCTGCCGAACTGACGCGGCCCAAGGAAACACCCCGTGCTTAGCCATCGCTTCTATTACGGCCTCAAGCCGTACCTACCCTGGCACGTCCGCATGTACCTGCGTCGCATCGCGGCGCGCCGGAAGCGGCGTCTCAACACGGGTGTGTGGCCGATCGATCCCGCGGCCGCGCGAGCTCCCGCGGGCTGGCCGGGCTGGCCGGACGGGAAGCGCTTCGCGTTCGTGCTGACGCATGACGTGGAAAGCGCGGCGGGCCTCGCGAAATGCCGCGACCTCGCGCTCCTCGAGCAGCAGGCCGGATTCCGGTCCTGCTTCAACTTCATCCCGGAAGGCGCCTATTCCGTTCCGGCCGAACTTCGCGCGTGGCTCCGAAGCCAGGGTTGCGAAGTCGGCGTGCACGACCTCGAGCACGATGGAAAGCTCTTCGTCTCGCGCCGCCGCTTCCAGGAAAAGGCGGTCCGCATCAACCGGCATCTCCGCGACTGGCAGGCGACCGGCTTCCGCGCGGGTTTCATGCTGCGCAACCTGGAATGGCTGCAGGACCTGCAGATCCGGTACGACTCATCCACCTTCGACACCGATCCCTTCGAGCCCCAGTCCGAGGGCGCGGGCACCCTCTTCCCCTTCTGGCTCCCGCGGCACACGCGCGCCGGCGCCGATTCCGCCGACGACCGCCCGGAGGAGTCCCGGGGCTACATGGAGCTTCCGTACACGCTCCCCCAGGATTCGACGCTCTTCCTGGTGCTGCAGGAGAAATCGCCGGACATCTGGCTCCGGAAGCTCGACTGGATCGCGGAGCACGGCGGGATGGCGCTCGTCAACGTCCACCCCGACTATCTGCGCCTGGAGGGCGGTCCGAACCCGCGCACGTACCCGGTCGCCCATTACCAGGCGCTCCTGGAGCATGTGAAGAGCCGGTACGCCGGACAGTACTGGCAGGCCACGCCGGGCGAGGTCGCGAATTACGCCGCGAGCCTCTCTCCCCGTCCCGCACTGCAGCGTCGCAGGCGCATCGGGATGATCACCCACTCGTTCTATGAGAGCGACAACCGGGTGACGCGCTACGCCGAGGCGCTCGCCGCCCGCGGAGACGAGGTCGAGGTCGTGGCGCTCAGGCGCTCGCCCGACGTTCCCGCACGGGAGGTCATCGAAGGCGTCTCGGTCGTCCGCATCCAGAACCGTTTTGGAAAGAAGGAGCAGTCGCGATTGTCCTACCTCTGGCCGCTGCTCCGGTTCCTCGCGGTGTCCTCGTTGTGGGTCACCCGGCAGCACGCCCGTCGCAAATACGACCTGCTTCACGTCCACAACATGCCTGACTTCCTCGTGTTCGCGGCCTGGTACCCGCGGATGACGGGCACGCCGTTGATCCTCGATATCCACGACATCGTGCCGGAGTTCTACGCGAGCAAGTTCCGCAATGGACGGCCGACCACCAGCACCGCGATGCTGAGGGTGATCGAGCGCCGCTCCGCCGCCTTCGCGAGCCATATCATCATCTCCAATCATCTCTGGTTCGAGAAGTACGTCGTACGGACCGGGAGCGCCGGGAAATGCTCGGTGTTCATCAACAACGTCGACACACGCGTCTTCCACCCCCAGCCGCGCACCCGTGACGATGGCAGGATCATCATTCTCTTTCCCGGTGGCCTGCAGTGGCACCAGGGCCTCGACATCGCCCTTCGCGCATTCAGCCGCGTGAGCCGTGAACTGCCGCAGGCGGAATTCCACATCTACGGCGACGGAAACATGAAGCCCCAGCTGGTCGCCCTCGCCTCGGAGCTCGGCTTTGACGGTCGGGTGAAGTTCTTCGACCCGGTGCGCGTGAAGGAGGTCGCCCGCATCATGGCAAACGCCGACCTCGGCATCGTTCCGAAGCGCGCCGACTCGTTCGGAAACGAGGCCTACAGCACGAAGATCATGGAGTTCATGTCGCTCGGCGTGCCTGTCGTCGTGTCAAAGACGAAGATCGACCAATTCTATTTCAACGACTCCGTGGTGCGGTTCTTCGAGTCCGGGAACGCGGAGGCCCTCGCCGAGGGAATGCTCGAGGTGCTCCGAAATCCGGAACTGCGCCGGCGCCTCGTGGAGAACGCCTCGGAGTACTCGAACCAGCACAGCTGGAAGGTCCGCAAGGCGGCCTATCTCGAGATCGTGGACTCGCTGACCGGCACGTTGCCGAGGGAGGCGGCCGGAGGGCGGGCCCCGGCGGCCGAAACGAACGCGTCGACGGCGACGGCCTGAGCTTCAAGCGCCATGGAATACTTCATCGATTCAAGCCTCGACCTGGTGGAACGCTGGGTCGAGCGGCGTGGCTACAAGGGCTACGATCCCGGCGACGGCCTGACGTCGTTCCTCCGGCCGCTCGCTTTCGGCACGCTGCTCGGCGAGCGCGTCCTTCAGCAGGCGATCTGGAAATCGCCCGTCAACGTGCGCCGGTTTGTCGGCGTGCGCCCGCTCGACTCGACAAAGGGCCGCGGGTTCATGGCGTACGGCCATCTCCTCCGCCACGCGGTCGATGGCAATCCGGCACATGCCGCCAAGGCGGTCGCGTGTCTCGACTGGCTCGACCAGGCGGCCGAGAAGGGCCACGCCGGACACTGCTGGGGCAATCACTTCGGCTTCACGACGCGGAGCGGCCGGATGCTGGCCCACACGCCGACGATCGTCTGGTCCAGCCTCATCGGGCACGCGTTCCTCGAGGCCTACGAGCGGCTCGGCGAAACACGCTATCTGGATGTCGCCGACAGCATCTGCCGCTGGATCCTCTCGCTCCCACGGGAGGTCACCGCCGCAGGCACCTGCATCAGCTACACCGGCCGCAACCAGAACTCGGTGCACAATTCGAACCTGCTCGGCGCGGGCATGCTCGCCCGCACCTGGAAGCATCGTCCGAACCCCGAGTACAAGGAGGTCGCCCGCGCAGCGGTTGTGTACAGCTGCGTGCGCCAGCAACCCAGCGGCGCGTGGTGGTATGGCGAGGAGCCGAAATACCACTGGATCGACAACTTTCACACCGGGTACAACCTCGACAGCCTCCGCTGGTACACGACCAGCACCGGGGACGAGACATTCCGCGACCACCTCCGGCTCGGCTACGAGTACTTCAAGTGCACGTTCTTCGAAGCGTCCGGCTGCCCCAGGTACTACCACGATCGGCTGTATCCCATCGATATCCAGTGCGCCGCGCAGGCCATCGACACGTTTTGCCTGTTCTCGGCCGACGACCCGGCGGCACTCAGGCACGCCGAGCTGGTCGCGCAGTGGACCATCCAGAACATGCAGGCGCCCGACGGGCACTTCCACTACCGCAAGTATCCCATGCTGACGGCGCGGACGCCGTACTTCCATTGGGGACAGGCGACGATGTTCAAGGCTCTCGCCCATCTCTCCAGGATCCAGGCGGCACAGTCCCACCCGCAACGCGGCGTTTCCGTTTCCATCGCGCCATGACATCGCCAGCCCCGATTCATCCCGCCGTCGCGAACCCGACCACGGCACCGGTCGCGCTGCCGCGCCTTGTCCTCATCACGCCTGCCCGCAACGAGGAGGCGTTCATCGACGGCACGATTCGTTCGGTCATCGCCCAGACGGTCCGTCCGTGCCGCTGGATCATCGTGAGCGACGGCTCGACCGACGGGACGGACGACATCGTGCGGCGCCACGCGTCGGAGCACCCGTGGATCGAACTCGTGCGCATGCCGGAACGCCGCGACCGTCAGTTCGCAGCGAAGGCCAACTGCTTCAACGCCGGATACAGCTGCGTGCGTGGATCCGACTACGACATCATCGGCAATCTCGACGCCGACATCACGTTCGCCCCCGACTATCTCGAGTTCCTGCTCACGCGGTTCGCGACGAACCCCGGACTCGGGGTCGCAGGAACGCCGTTCGTCGAGGACGCCCTGCATCCCGACCAGCACACCTACGCGCATGCCAAGGCGAATCTTCAGCACGTCTCCGGCGCCTGTCAGCTGTTCCGCCGGGCATGTTTCGAGGAGGTCGGCGGCTACGTTCCCGTGAAAGGCGGGGCGATCGACTGGATCGCGGTGACCACCGCGAGGATGAAAGGATGGCAGACGCGCACGTTCACGGAGAAGGTGTGCTTCCATCATCGGACGCTCGGCACCGGCAACAACCGGGCCTGGGCGGTGCCGTTTCATTACGGCCGCAAGGCATACTACGTCGGCGGACACCCCGTGTGGGCGATGCTCCGGGGCGTGCACGAGATGAGGCAGAAGCCGTGGATCATCGGCGGGCTGCTTTTCCAACTGGGATTCACGTGGGCCGCGCTGATCAGGATGCACCGTCCGGTCTCTCGCGAGCTGATGGAGTTCCACCGCGGCGAGCAGATGGCGCGGTTCAGAGGCCTCTTCGGCCGCCGCAACCAGGCGCAGGTCTCGCGATGAGCAACACCGTTTCCACGCAGAGCGAGCAGGCCGTCGCCTCCTCGTCGGGCGCGTCCCAGCGCCGGGCACCTTCCGTCACGCACATCACCGTGTGCATCTGCACGTACCGGCGTCCCGACCTGCTCGCGAGACTGCTCGGCGAACTCGAACGGCAGCAAACCGAGGATCGCTTCACCTTTTCGGTGGTCGTCTGCGACAACGACCGCACCTCGTCCGCACGCGAGGTCGCGCTCGCGTTCGCCGAACGCACGAACATTCCGCTCACCTACGACACGCAGCCTGAGAAGAACATCGCGCTGACCCGGAATCGTGCGCTGACCCACGCGACGGGCGACTACGTCGCCTTCATCGACGACGACGAGTTTCCGGCGCCGCAATGGCTGTCCGCCCTCCTTGCGACATGCTCGAAGTTCGGCGCCTCCGGTGTGCTCGGCCCCGTGAGGCCGCACTTCGACACGCCGCCCCCCGCGTGGGTGATCAAGGGCCGCTTCTGCGAGCGGCACGAACCCGCCACCGGGACCATCATGCCCTGGAACAGGAGCCGCACCGGGAACCTTCTGTTTCGCCGCGAGATCATCGACGGACTCAGCCAGCCGTTCGACCCCGCGTTCGGAACCGGCGGTGAGGACGTGGACTTCTTCCGCAGGATGAGCGCGAAGGGCTGCCGGTTCGTCTGGTGCAACGAGGCCGTCGCGCACGAGAGCGTTCCGCCGGCGCGTTGGACGCGCGGGTACATGCTGCGCCGCGCCCTCCTGCGCGGCCGCAACAACCTCAAGCTGCGCGGCGGACGCGCAAGAATGCTCGGCGTCTCGTGCGTGGCCGTGCCCCTCTACTCCCTGATTCTCCCCGTCACGCTGCCGTTCGGACAGCACGTGTTCATGAAATATTGCATCCGGCTCTGCGACCATCTCGGGCGGCTCCTTTCCGTCGTGGGCCTGAATCCCGTCAGTGAACGCTAGAACGAAGCTCCGCTCCATGAAGCAATCGATCATCGAAACGCATCCCGTTTCGACCACCGGCCGCCTTTTCAAGGTCGCGCGTCTCCGCGACGAATACCACGACTGGGTCCAGGACCCGGCGGAATTCGCAAACGCGCTCGCGTCACAGCGCGTCGCCGACGCGTTTACCTTCCTGCAGCCGATCACCGACCGCGTCCCGCACCACGGGTATCACCTCGAGTGGGAGCACGCCGCGGTGCTGCAGCTGAGCACCTTCGAGGACTGGTGGAAGCGTCAGATCAACGACAAGACGCGCAACATGATCCGCAAGGCGCAGAAATCCGGAGTCATCCTGCGGGACGTGCCCTTCTCCGACGAACTGGTGCGCGGCATCATGCGCATCTACAACGAGACGCCGATCCGGCAGGGACGCCGTTTCAGGCATTTCGGGAAAAGCATCGAAACGATCCGGGAGGAGCACGCGACGTTCCTCGACCGCAGCGACTTCGTCGGTGCGTACCACGGCGAGTCTCTCATCGGATTCATGAAGCTCGTGCACGGCGATGGCGTGAGTCACATCATGAACATCGTCTCGCTGCTCTCGGAGCGGAACAAGGCGCCCACCAACGCACTCATCGCAAAGGCCGTGGAGCGCTGCGTGGAACGCGGTGTGACGCTGCTCCACTACGGCTCGTGGAGCCGCCGCAGCATGGGCGAGTTCAAGAAGCACCATGCGTTCCAGAGCATGGCCATCCCCCGGTATTACGTGCCGCTCACGGCGAAAGGCCGCATCGGGCTGCAACTGCGCCTACATCGCAGTCTCCGGGAGATGCTTCCCGCAATCTGGGTGGACAATCTGGCGGAATGGCGGGGCCGGTATCAGTCGTACCGGACGCCAAAAATGAACCTTTCGGGGCAGTAGCTCAGTTGGAAGAGCATCGTTCGCAAGGACGAAGGCGGATGTTCGAACCTTCCCTGCTCCACTCTTTCCCTCGACCGGCGGACCGCGGCGCGACGCGCCCGCCGCCGTGTTCCCTCCTCACTCCACACCACCCATTTCGGGGCAGTAGCTCAGTCGGCAGAGCACCGTTCGCAAGGACGGAGGCGGATGTTCGAACCCTCCCTGCTCCACTCTTTCCCACATGCCAGCCATCGCCGGAATCATAGCCACGCCTGGAACACCGGCCGGCGACAGCATCGACACCATGCTCCAGCGCATGGGCGCCGGACTGGCGTCCAGCACCGGACGGTGTTCGATTGCGCCGCTCGGGGCCACGCTGGGATGGGTTTCCCAGCAGGACCACCCGGCCAACCCGACGATCGTCTGGAACCGGGAGTCGACCGTATGCCTTCTGTTCACGGGCGAGGACTTCTCCGGAACGAACCCGGGCACGCGGCCGTCCACCGGATCCCGCGAAGCAGACGTGGCTGCGTTGCTCGACCGCTACCAGTCCAGCGAGCGTCAGTTTCTCCGCGACCTCAACGGCCAGTTCAGCGGCGTGCTCGTCGATCTTCGCCGCAACTGCCTGACGATCTTCAACGACCGCTACGGCCTGGGCCGGCTTTACTATCATGAGTCCAGGGACGGATTCCACTTCGCCTCCGAAGCCAAGGCGCTCCTCGCCGCCCACCCGGCTCTGCGAACCCTGGACCAGCGCGGCCTGGCCGAGTACGTCGCGCTCGGGTGCGTCCTTCAGAATCGCACGATCTTCCCTGGGATGCACCTCCTGCCGCCGGCGTCGGCCTGGACGTTCAGCGCGTCCGGAGCGGTCCGGAAGGAGAAGTACTTCGACCCCGCCGAGTGGGAACAGCAGGACCTGCTCGCTCCCGACGAGTACCGTGCGCAGCTGCGCGACGTGTTCGCCCGCGCGACGGCCCGGCAGCTTCGTGGTGGCGCATCGGTCGCGCTCTCTCTGACGGGCGGCCTCGACAGCCGCGCCGTGATCGCCTGGGCCGGCGTCGAACCCGGGACTCTTCCGTGCTACACGTTCGCGGGTCCGTATCGGAATTGCGCCGACGTGACGATCGCCCGCCGCCTGGCGAGCCTCTGCAATCACCCGCACACGACCATCCGTGTCTCGGACGAGTTTTTCGAGGATTTCGACGTGCTCGCCGAAAAGGCCATTCACGTCAGCGACGGGACCATGGACGTCTCCGGCGCGGTCGAGCTGCACGTCAACCGGATCGCGAGCGGCATCGCGCCGGTGCGTCTCACGGGCAACTACGGCTCCGAGATCCTGAGGCTGAACGTCGTGCTCAAGCCGCGGAAGACGGACACGACCGCCTTCACGCCAGAGTTCGCCAGGCTCCTCGAGGAGGCTTCGCTCACGTGCGCGGAGGAGTCCCGGTGCCATCGGCTCTCGTTCATCGCGTTCAAGCAGATGCCGTGGCACCACTACGCCCGGCGCACGATGGAACGCGCGGAGATCGTCCCGCGTTCTCCGTTCCTCGACAACGAGCTCGTCGCGCTCGCGTATCGCGCGCCGGTGGACCGGCGCACGAGCGCGCAGACGCTCCTCGAACTGATTGCCGACGGAAACGCGTCGCTCGCCTCTGTCGCGACCGACCGTGCACTGCGGGTCGGCGGCTCGCGTGTCATGACCGGCGTTGCCGCACGCTGGCAGGAATTCACGGTCAAGGCCGAGTACGCGTACGACTATGGCATGCCCACGTGGCTCGCCCAGACGGACAGGATGCTCACGCGACTGCACCTCGAGCGCCTGTTCCTGGGACGGCACAAGTTCTACCATTTCCGGATCTGGTACCGCGATGCGCTGAGCCGCTACGTGCGCCAGCACGCGCTCGAGCGCTCGAGCCAGCCCGCGTGCTACCGCGCCGGCGCCGTCAGCCGGATGGCCGAGTCCCACCTCTCCGGACGCGGCAATCACACGCTCGGCCTTCATACGGCGCTCACGCTCGAACTGATCGAGGACCTTCTCGTCCACCAGCACTGATCCGCACCGCTTCGCTCCCGCTTCCATGCCCATTCCGAAGAGAATCATCCAAAAGGCCAAGACCCGCGACCTTTCGCCTCTGGCGAATGCGTCCGTGGCGAATCTGAAGCTTCTGCATCCCGACTGGGAGCACATGCTCTTCGACGACGAAGACATGATGCGCTTCATGGCCGCACAGCCCCGCGCGCAGCGGGCCCTGTTCGACGCCTTTCCCCTGGCGATCCAGAAGGTCGACTATTTCCGGTACCTCGCCGTGCTCAAATACGGCGGCTTCTACTTCGACCTGGACGTGCTGCTGTCGGAGCCGCTCAACGAACTCACCACGCACGCCTGCGTGTTCCCGTTCGAGGAGCTCACGATCAACAGCTATCTCCGCAAGACCGCCGGGATAGACTGGGAGCTCGGCAACTACGCCTTCGGCGCAGCCCCCGACGATCCCTTCCTCGGTGCCGTCGCCGAGAACTGCGGCCGTGCGCAAAGCGATCCGTCGTGGGCCAACCAGCTCCATCGCGGAATTCCGGCCCCGTTTCGCGCGGCGTACCACGTCTTCAACACCACCGGACCCGCGCTCGTCACCCGTACGTATGCCGAGGACGTGCGCTCCCGCCGCAACGTCACCATCCTCTCGCCCGGCAATGTGTGCGAGGAGCAGAACTGGCATCGTTTCGGCCGGTACGGCGTTCACCTGATGGCCGCCTCGTGGCGCAAACGGAACAATGTTCTCTGGCGGCGCATCGCGCGCCTGTGGGAGAACAACCGCCGGCGCCGCTACATGGCCGGCAGCCTCCGGCTCGGGCCGACCCGCGACAGCGTTCCCGCGTTCGCATGAGACCGCTGACCACACGTCGGCTCCACACCGCGGTTCAGCGGCGGCTCGCGAAATGGCTCGGGCGGCGCATGTACCGGCTCCCGCCGGGTCCCGCCATCATTTCGTTCAGCTTCGACGACTTTCCCCGCTCGGCACTTCTCGAGGGCGGCGCCATTCTCGAGGACTTCGGGGTGCGCGGCACGTACTACGCGTCGCTCGGCCTGGCAGGCACGACCGCGCCGACCGGCACGATCTTCAACACCGCCGATCTGGTCGAGACGTGCGGCCGTGGCCACGAACTCGGCTGCCACACCTTCGATCACTGCCCCGCGTGGGAGACGCCCACCGAGCGGTTCGACAGCTCCATGCGGCGCAATGCCGACGCGCTGCGGGCCATCGTCCCCGGAGCGCGTTTCCGGTCGCTTTCCTACCCGATCAGCCATCCCCGGCCCGCGACAAAATGCAGAGTCGCCCGCTCCCTGCCGTGCGCACGCGGCGGCGGGCAGCGCTTCAACCGGGGCGAGGTGGATCTCAACTACCTCGATGGATTCTTTCTCGAGCAGAGTCGCGACAACCCCGACGCGATCCGGTGCATGATCGAAGCGACGGTCGCCGAAGGCGGCTGGCTGATCTTCGCCACGCACGACGTGACCGCGAACCCGACCCGGTACGGCTGCCCGACCAGCCTGTTCCACGAGGTGGTACGCTGGGCGGCGACGAGCGGCGCCGTCATCCTCCCGGTGGCCGCAGCCCTCGAGTCGCTCAACGGCCGGAAGGCCGCGCTCGCGGCCGTCGCGGCCGCGCGCGTCGACCCCGTCGTCCAGGATCTCGACTTTGGCGCAAGCCCGGTTCGCCGCTGACCGTCGGACTTCCTCCGCTCGCAATGCCTCCCCCCCTGGCACTCCTTCTCGGCTACGGGACCGTGTTCTGGCTCATACGCCAGGACATGCGCTGGCGGTCGCTCGCGTCCCGGGTGCTGCTGATCTGCGCGGTCTTTCTGGGCATCATCGGCTCACGCCCGCTTTCGTACTGGCTGGGGTCGTACGGCGGCAGCTCGGAAGGAAATCCGATCAACACGGCGTTCTTCGGATTCCTGATCGTCGTGTCGCTGGTGACGCTCAGCGCACGCGGCGTCTCGCTGGCCACCTTCCTCGGCAGCAACAAGACCCTGTTCCTCCTGTACGGGTTCTTCCTCCTGAGCGCATTGTGGTCGGTCGACACGGGCACCTCGGCGAAGCGCCTCATGAAGGACTTCGTGTGCGTGCTCATCGCACTGGTGATTCGCACGTCACCCGATCCGGTCAACGCATGCCGCTGTCTTTTCGTGCGCGTGTCGTACGTCCTGTTCCCGATGTCGGTCGTGTTCGGGAAATATTTCCCGGGCATCGGACGCTCCTTCAGCATGGGCGGAGAGCCGATGTTCACCGGAGTGACGACGCAAAAGAACTCGCTTGGCGAAATCGCGTTCGTCTTCGGGCTGTTCCTCCTCTGGGAGCTTTCCGATCTGATTCGCGACGGCGCCTGGAAGTCGGACCGCCGGCGCGTGCTCATCACTGCCGGCGTGCTCGCCACCGGCATGTGGCTGCTCATCGTCTGCGACAGCAAGACCTCGCTCATCTGCCTGCTGCTCGCCGCCGTCCTTTTCCTTGCCAGGCCGTGGTTCCTCCGCCGGCGCAATGGCAAGTCGCTGCTGACGGCGATGCTGATCGCGTTCATGGGGCTGTTCGCGGTCGACAACGTCGTCGGCTTCTCCGAGACGGCCCTGAAGGCGCTGAATCGAAACCCCACCCTGACGGGCCGTACCGAAATCTGGAGGCTCACGCTCGAACAGCAGCACGAGCCGATGCTGGGCGGCGGTTTCTACATGTTCTGGGACAGCGACAAGGGCCGCGCCATTGCGGATGCGCTCATTTCGCTGAACTCGGCGCACAGCGGCTACATCGAGACGTACCTCGATGGCGGGATCGTCGGCTGCGTGCTGCTCGGCCTGTTCCTGCTCGCCATCGGGATCTCGGCAATCAACCGCTACTTCGAGGATGCCGACTTCGCGCTGCTGGCGCTTCCGATCTGGGTTTCCGCGGTTCTCTACAATTTGTCCGAGGTGAGCTATCTGCGGCTGGACCCGCTCTGGTTCACCCTGCTTCTGGTCACCATGAAGCTGCCCGGCGCAGTGCGGGCGCCCCAGGCCGCCCCGGCGCCGCTCGACGACGCGTCGACGCTTCAGTCCCGCACTGCGGGCAATGGATCGCGCATTCACCCGCGTACGCCGCAATTTGCGCCGTCACGACGCGCCTCAATTCCGTTTTGAATTTTGTGTCAATCCGCCTGAGCCGTCCGGATTTCGTCTTGAACGGTTCTGCGCACGCCGGACGGTCGACCGCATAACCCGCATGAGCATTCAAAGACCGATCCTACTTTCGATCGTTGCAGCGACGTTGTTCGCCGCGCAACTTCCCGCAGAGATCATCCCCGCCAGCCAGTTGGTCGACTGGACTCCCGGAGTGACAGTCGGCGTGATCGGAGGAATTCCGACCGATCGCAATCACATCATCGATGTGACGAAGTCGCCGTACAACGCGGACGCAACCGGCGCCACGGATGCCAGTCCCGCGATCAACGCCGCAATCACCGCAGCGGCTCCGGGCGATGTCATCTATCTTCCCTCGGGCCGGTATCTGACAAACTCCTCGATCTATATTGCCACGAAGCAAATCACCCTGCGCGGCGCCGGAGAAAGCACGGTCATCGACTGCGCGGCCACCGGCCAGGGCATCTACATGGGCAGTGGCTCCGACTACCAGTGGGCGCAGCCGGCAACCGGCAACAACATCACCGCCGGCCTGGCCAAGGGCAGCACATCGATCACCCTTGCCGACGCCTCGGCGTTCGCCGTCGGCCAGCTGGTCCAGATCTCGATCGGAAACGACCCCTCGTTCCCCGTCATCTCAGTCCATGGCTATGACTACATGCGGCGCCAGATGGTGCGCATCACCGGAAAGAGCGGCAATACGCTGACCATCTTCCCCCGGCTCTACAGCGACTACGGCAGCGGCCGCCTCACGACGCGCGTGAACATCGCCCGCCAGTCCGGCGTTGGCATCGGCCTCGAGGACTTCGTCATCGACTCGGCGAACCGCACGCAGTACGTGATCTTCGGCGAGCAGTGCTACAACAGCTGGATCAAGAACGTGCACAGCAAGAACGCGAAGAACGTGCACATGTACTTCGCGAACTCGCTCAACATGGAAATCCGCCACTGCTTCCTCGATGTGGTCGGCAACGGCGGCAGCCCGAACGGTTCCGGCATCATGTGGAACACCTGCTCCGGCGGCCTGTTCGAGGACAATATCATCTACAAGGCTTTCCCGCTGATCGAGGTGAACCACGGCTCGTCCGGCAATGTGTTCGCCTACAACTTCCTCCTCGACAGCCGTCCCGGCGCGGGCCTCGACACCAACCATGGGCCGCACAACAACTTCAACCTGTACGAGGGCAATATCGCCCCCAACATCCAGGCCGACGGCTACTA
>JAJYAR010000004.1:0-5892 GCA_021779435.1 bacterium | reverse complement strand
GTTTCCGACGACACCGTCTTCCGCAACTGGCTCACCGGCCAGCAAATCGACGGGTCGCACGGGTTCGCGCTCATCCTGAACCGCATGGCCCGCAGGTACGCCGTGGTGGGAAACCTTCTCGGCACGACGAGCTCCGACCTGCCGTACAGCTTTGGTAATCCCAATCTCGGCAACGGCTCCTACGTCGGCACCGCGCAGCCGAGCACCGGACGCGACTGGGCTGACCTGCACGTCTTCGGCACCCTCAGCACGCGCACGGATGACGTGACCGGCGTCATCACATACACGTCCGGAGCCGGCCAGATTCCGTCCGACCGCTATCCGATCGACGTCGTCTGGAGCAACGGAGGTCGCTTCAACCTGACCGCACTCGCCACGTCCGCCACCACGCTCACCGTCGGCACGGGTCCGAGCGCCGGCAGCTTCGGCCAGCCGATGCCCGCACAGGGCTCCAGCTTGCAGGTCTGGCCCGGCGCCCTCGGTTTCCAGGAGCTCGACCTCGACGTCGAGGCGACGACGCTGCGCAAGGCAAACTGGCAGGCTGCGACGCAGCAGATCCCGAGCAGCGAGGTTATCACGGAAACGCTCCCGAGCAGCCTCTACCGTTCGACCAAGCCCGCCTTCTTCGGCTCGCTGAACTGGCCGGCTTTCGATCCCTCCCGTCCCGTTCTTCGCAATGACACGATCCCCGCGGGTTACCGGTACATGAACAATGGCCAGGACCCGAGCGGCGTGTCGTCGCCGACGCCTCCTTCGACCACGCCTTCAACCACTCAGACTCCGTTGAACGCGAGGATCTACCGGATGATCCAGTAAGCTCCACGTCCCTCCCTCGCAGGGAGGGGACGTTTTCAAAAGGACGCGGGCGGCCGTCACCCCCGCGTCACTCCTGGCTCCGCTCCGTGACGGTGCCCCGCAACGGGCGAGTTCTTTACACCTCCCCATGGACCAAGCCGAACGTTTCCGGCAACTCCTGTGCACGCAGGCCGTGCGCGCGGACCTTTCCGCCCGCTCGGTGCGTGCCGCCGCCATCACCGCCTGCGTCGGCTTCGCCGATTTCGCCCTGCGCATCGGCTCGGCCGCGTGGCTCGCCAGGCTTGTCCTGCCCGAGCACTTCGGGCTCGTCATGATGGCGACCGCAGTGACCGCCGTGGCGGAACAGCTGCGCGACATGGGGCTCTCCTCCGCGACGGTTCAGCAGAAGGAAGTCACGCATGCGGAGGTCACGAATCTGTTTTGGATCAACGCCGCGGTGGGAGCCGTCCTCGCCACGTGCGTCTGTGCCGCATCGCCGCTGATCGCCGCCTACTACCACGAGCCGCGTCTCACGGTGATCGCGTGCGTGCTTGCGTCGACGCTCCTCTTCGGCGGCCTCACGGTCCAGCATCAGGCGCTGCTCACCCGCCAGCTGAAGCTCGCGCACACGTCCGGCGTGCGTCTCGCGAGCAGCATCCTGAGCACGGCGCTCGCCATCGGCCTCGCGGCTGCGGGCTACGGGTACTGGGCGCTCTTGTGGCGCGAAGTTTCCCGCGCC
Source organism: bacterium (assembly GCA_021779435.1). The sequence continues at coordinate 4,358 of JAJYAR010000004.1, read as the reverse complement.
GTCCTTCTCGCGGCGGGCATGTGGCTGTTCTTCCCCTGGGTTCCGGGCCTCCCGAGTCGGAAGACAAACGTCCGCCCGCTGCTCACCTTCGGCGCGAACATCACGGCGGCGAACATCCTGTCGACGATCATCTCCGGCTTCGACCGGTTCCTGCTGGGACGCTTCTGGGGCGCGACTCCGGTCGCCATGTACCGCCAATCGTACCAGCTCATCTCCGCGCCGACGGACCAGCTTCTCAATCCGCTGTACGACGTGACCCATCCGGGATTGAGCATGCTGCAGACCGAGCCTGACCGATACCGCCGGTTCTACCGCAAGGTTCTGTCGCTCGTCTGCGTGATCACGATGCCGGTCAGCCTCGTCGTCGCCGTGTATTCGAAGGAGGTCACGGCGATCCTTCTCGGGCCCAAGTGGAGCGACGCCGCGCCCCTCCTGATGCTGCTGAGTCTGGGAACGTTCTTCAAACAGGCGCTCAGCTCCACTGCCTTGATCCTCATCACCCGCGGAAAGGCCAAGATGCACCTCATGCTCACCGTGCTTCAGAATGTCGTCGCGGTGCTCGGCATGTGCGTGGGGGTACGTTGGGGGACCACCGGGTTCGCTGTCGCGGACGCGGTGACGGTTTACGTCATGATCGCGCCGCGCCTCTATTTCACCCTCAAGGATTCGCCGGTCAGCGCGGGGACGTTCTTCGGCACCGTCACGCGGCCGGTCATCTCCGGCGCCGCGATGGCCGCGACGCTCATCGCCACGCGCAGCCTTACCAGCGGGATGGTTCCCGCCATCGCAGTGGCGTGCGCGACGGGGCTCGGCTGCCTCGTGTTCGCCGGCGCGTGGTTGCTTCAGCCCGGCGGCATCGCCGAGTTCTCCTCACTCGCCGCTGACGTTCGCGGCGCATTCGCCCGCAAGCGCGCATCCCGCCAGTCCGCCGCCGAGGCGGTCGGCGCCGCGGCCTCCTGACCACGGCCGTCGCACCGCCTGCCTGCCGAACTTCCCGGCGGAACAAGCCCGCCTGCCCACCCATGTCCCCGACAGCATCCTCCCCCGAGAGCGCTGCCTCGCCCGTCGTCGCCACCCACATGCCGTTGCGCGCGGCGCCTCGCATCTGCGTCACCCCGATGCGCAACGAGGCGTGGATCGCCGACCGCTTCGCCGCCGCCGCCACCTGCTGGGCCGACCGCGTCATCGTGGCCGACCAGCTGTCGACGGATGGCACGCCCGCGCTCCTCGAGCGGGTGCCCGGCGTTTCCGTGGTGCAGAACGACTCGCCCGTGTTCGACGAGAGCCACAGGCAGCGGCTTCTTCTCTCAAAAGCGCGCGAGGTGCCCGGCCGCCGCATTCTGATCGGCCTGGATGCCGATGAGGCGCTCTCGGCCAACTGCATCGGCAGCAGGGACTGGGACCGCATCGCAAACGCCGCGCCGGGCACGGTGCTCCGGTTCCGGTGGGTCAACATTCTTCCTGGCTTCACCCGCGCGTGGATTCCGCCGGGCTTCGTGCCGCTCGGTTTTGTCGATGACGGCTCCCCCCACGAAGGCGGCAAGATTCACAGCCCCCGCGTTCCCCAGCCCGCCGGCGCGCCAACGCTCGACCTCGAGGACATCGTGGTCCTCCACTTCCAGTACGTGCTGTGGGACCGCATGGCCAGCAAGCAGCGCTGGTATCAAGCCTGGGAGTACGACCAGCACCGGCAGAAGGGCCCCCTGGAAATCTTCCGCCAGTACAACCACATGCACGGGAGCTGGGGTTCGGATGAGATCTTCCCCGTGAGGCCGGAATGGTTCGCCAACTACGAAGAGAAGGGAATCGACTTTCGCTCCCTCAAGTCGGAGCCCGTCACCTGGTGGGACAGGGAGGTGGCGCTCATGCTGTCCACACGGGGTCCCGGGCACTTCCGACGCGTGGCGGTCTGGGACATGGACTGGAACGCCGTGGCCCGCCGGGCCGGACTCAGGACGGGAGACTTGAGCGATCCCCGCTCCCCCTTCGAGAAGCTCTCGCACCGCATTCTTTCCGCGACGCAGAACCGCCGCGGCAATCTCGCCGTTCGCGCCTTCGAACACCTGCTCCGGCGGATCGGGTGGTAGGCCGTTCCCAATCGCAACGATGATCTCCTTCGCAAAGTCCAGCCGGCTCCCTGTCGAGACGCACGGAATCGTCGCGCATGAGGAGCGGGGTCTCGTCGTCCTTTCGCCATCCGAAGGACGCCCCCGTCGCCGTGTGCTCTTCGTGAACTCATACGGGGGCGCCGCCCAATGGGAGCAGATCCGGGCGGGGCTCGTCGCACCGCATCACCTCTGGGGATGCCTGGAACTTGTCACGCTGGGGTACGAGGTCGCGCTCGCGCAGCCATTGCCGGACTTTTACCTGCACCGCAATCCGCTCCCGCACGATCTGCGCCTGCTGCGCGCCGCGCGGAACTGGCTCGGTGCGGACGGCATCGTGTACTGCGGTCACAACGTCCTGTACTGGCTGCCGGCGCTGCGCTACCTCGGGCTGCTGCGCTGCCGGATCGTGTCGCTGCTCTTCGCCCGCGAACCGCTGGAATGGAGCCGCGGCCACTCCGGCGTGGTTGCCCTCACCCGGGCCGCCGCGGAGCACGCCCGCAAGCTCGCCCCCGGGGTCCGCGTCGCCCACCTCGGATGGGGCGCCGATCTGTCCACGTTTCCACAGCTTCCGTACGCTCCGGAGTGGTTCCTCTCGTGCGGCCGCACGCTGCGTGACCACGACACCCTCTGCGCCGCCGCGACCGAGTCCCGCCAGCCCGTCCGGGTTGTCTGCCCGCGCCCGCCGGCCCACCTGAAGTGGCCGCAGAATGTGAACCTCATGACGAGCGGCGGCGCCGAGGATGTGCTCGGCTACACCGAGCTCCTTCACGAACAGTACGGATCATGCGCGGGTTCGCTGATCATCCTGAAGCGGGACGACGCCGAATACACCGCGGTCGGCATGACCAACCTCATCGAGGCGATGGCGATGGGCCGGCCGGTGATTGTGACGAAAACCGGCGCGCTTCCGACCGAGCTCGATGTCGAGCGCGCCGGATGCGGACTCCATGTGCGGCCGGGCGACGCGCGCGCCCTCGCCGACGCGATGGACCAGATTGCACGCTCGCCCGGCGCCGCAGCGCTCATGGGCGCAAAGGGACGCTCGTTGTGCGAGACCCACTACAACATGCGGCGGTACGCCGCCGAACTTCATCGGTTCTTCGAAGAATTGTGATTCGCGGCCGCGGCTCCGAACGGGCTCCCCGACGGAGCGTCTCGCGCATCCTTCCACTTCCATGCTGGTCACCATCATCCTGGCCACGCGCAATCGCCACGCTGCGTTGCGCGAGACCCTGGCCGCGTTGAGCCGTATCCGCCTGCCGGACGCAACGAGGCTCGAGCTGATCGTGGCGGACAACGGGTCAACCGACGCCACGCGGGAGGCCGTTGCGGGCGCGTCGCCCGCCCGCGGCAGGGTCCGCCACCTGTGGGTGCCGACGCCGGGGAAGGCATCTGCGCTGAACGCAGCGCTGCGGGTTGCCGCCGGAGAGGTGATCGTCTTCACCGACGACGATGTGCGACCGGCAACGGATTGGCTGGAGCGGCTCATCGAGCCGCTTGCACAGCACCGCTTCGACGCCGTCTCCGGGACCGTGCGCATCGCCCCCCACCTGCTCCGTCCCTGGATGACTCCCACGCACAGGGCCTGGCTCGCCGAGACCGACTACATCGATCCCTCGCGCCCGTTGACGGCGGTCGGCGCAAACATGGCGATCTCCCGCCGCGTGCTGGAGCGGGTGCCGCGCTTCGACACGGAACTCGGCCCCGGACGCCTCGGGTTGTGGGAAGACACCCTCTTCTCGCAGCAGTTGATCGAGGCGGGATACCGCCTCGGCTTCGTCACGGATGCGGTGGTCGAGCATCACTTCGACCCGTCCCGGCTGTCGCGGAAGGCGTTTCTCTCGCACGCGGTGAACGAGGGACGCAGCTCCGCCTACGTTGCGTGGCACTGGCGTCACGAGGACGAGTGCGAAGCGTCGCGCTCTGCCGCCGCATACCGGCTCCGGCTTCTCGCAAAGCGCCTTCTGCACCGGAGCGCCTTGGATTCCGAGGGAGCTCCAACGTGGGAGATGAACCTGGTGTGCGCGATCGCGCAGGGCGACCAGTTCCGCCGCGAACAGCTCCGCCGCCGCCAGTACGAGAGGCTCGGAACCGCAAAACTCGGCCAAAGACTGCTCGAATGCGCATGACCCCCAGGAACGCGATATCGCTGCCCGACCGGATCGGCGCGTAGATATCCGCCTTGGCCGCGGTGCGGGTGAAGCGCGGATCGACATGGAGGATCGGCGCCCCGCGTTGCTTCTCCTGCAT
>JAJYAR010000126.1 GCA_021779435.1 bacterium | reverse complement strand
GAGAAGTGCACGAAGACGTCCTCGCCATTAGTCCTCTGAATGAATCCATAGCCCTTCGCGGCATTGAACCATTTCACTACACCTTTTTCTTTCACTACTTATTTCTCCTAACTTATGTCATGCGCATCGCGGCGGAGCCGCCCGAGGGAGCTGTTACACAGCCCACCCAATACGCCCCTGGCGATTCGCATGGGTCAATCAAAACTTCGGCTATAGTATCTCAAACTCCAGTCCAACTGCAAGAAAAAACTCAACTGGAGTAGTGAAAGATACCGGACATTTTGGACCACCGAGGTGGGCCGGAAAATCCCTCCCCCCTCCGGCCGGTCCCCTAAGTCTCAGATTTGTCCGGCCGCCGCCGGCCGCGCCAGTCCCAAAGCGCGGATCCGCTTGTGCAGATTCGTCCGCTCCATCCCCAGCGCCCGCGCCGCGCTCGAGATGTTCCACCTCGATTCCTCGAGCGCCTTCAGAATATGGTCCCGCTCGGCCGCGGCCCGCGCCTCCTTGATGTTCGAAGCCGGCACCGCATCAATCGCCAGCCGGATCTCAATCGGCACCGAGGCCGCCGGAATCACGTCTTCCGGCGTCAGAATCGCCATCCGTTCGATAATGTTTCTCATCTCCCGCACGTTCCCCGGCCAGCCATAGGCCTCCAGCAGCGGATACACCTCCTCGGAAAGCTGCTTCTGCCGGAAATTGTTCCGCGCGCAGAAGTCTTCCAGGAAATATTCCGAAATCGGCCGGATATCCCGCAGCCGTTCGCGCAGCGCCGGCATGTGAATCGGCACCACGCACAGCCGGTAGTAAAGGTCCTCGCGGAACTTCCCCTGGCTCACCAGCGTCCCCAAATCGCGGTTCGTCGCGGCCACCACCCGCACCGAAACCCGGATCGGCATCTCCCCGCCCACCCGGTGAAACTCGCCCTCCTGCAGCACCCGCAGCAGCTTCGCCTGCGACGCCGAGTGCAGGTCGCCCACCTCGTCGAGGAAAATCGTCCCGCCGTGCGCCAGCTCAAACTTCCCCTTCCGCGCCGCTATCGCCCCGGTAAACGCACCCTTCTCGTGCCCGAACAGTTCGCTTTCAAGCAACTCACCCGGAATCGCCGCGCAGTTCACCTTCACAAACGGCCCCGCGGCGAACGGGCTCTCCCGGTGAATGTGCGCCGCCAGCAGTTCCTTTCCCGTCCCGCTCTCGCCGTTAATCAAGATCCGCGCATCGGACCGCGCCGCCATCGTCGCCTGCTCCACCACGCGAAGGAACGATGGCGCCACCCCGATCATCCGCGGCCCCGCCCCAACCAGTTCCCGAAGCTGGGCGTTCTCCCGCCGGAGCCGCGTCTGCTCGATCGCGTTCTTCACCGCCAGCAGCACCCGGTCCCGGCTCAGCGGCTTCTCCAGAAAATCGAACGCTCCGGCCCGCGTCGCCTCCACCGCGTCCGTAATCGTCCCATGCCCGGAAATCATCACCGCCGGCGCTTCATTCCCCGCCTGCCGCTGCTCGCGAAGAAACGCAATCCCGCTGCCGTCCGGCAAACGCACGTCCAGCAGCATCGCGTCCACCCGCGCGGCATCCATGCGCGCCTCGTCCAGCGTCCGCGCCACCGCCACGGCGTAGCCCTCGTGCTCGAGGATCATCTGCAGGCTCCGGCCGATGTTCTGCTCGTCGTCCAATACCAGCAATCGTGTTTCCGGCATCTCTACGATCTCACCCCGCTCACCGGCAGCACTACGCGGAACCCGGCCCCGCCGAGCCGCCCGGGAATCGAGGCGATATCACCTCCCATCCGCAGCGCGCTCTTCCGCGCAATTGACAGTCCGAGTCCCATGCCGCCGCTCTTAAACGAAATGGACGGCTCAAACAGCGTTTGGAGAGCGTGCGGCTCAAGCCCTGGGCCTGAATCGTGAATTTCGATCCAAAGCTGCCCAGCGCCGGCCTGCGTCAGCGCCAGAATCTCACCCTTGGGTTCCACCGCCTCCGCCGCGTTCTCCAGCAGATTCGTCAGCGCCCCTTTGAGCAGATCTTCATCGGCCAGCGCCGGAGGCAGGCTGTCGGCCGCCTCGATCCGGTAGCCCACCGCCGGATGCGCCGCCTGCAGCAGCGAAATGCGCTCCTCGAGCAGCGTATTCACGTCCAGTTCTTTGGGACAGAATGGCGGCTCGCTGGCCAGCTCCGAAAACGCCCGCACCCTCCGCTCCAGTCCCGTCACTTCATCCACCACGATCTGCGACGCCTGCCGCAAAAACTCCGCGTCGCGCCCGCCGGCCCGAGCCGCCACTTCCTCCATCATCAGCCGGATCGGCGTCAGCGAATTCTTGATCTCGTGCGCCGTCTTCCTTGCCAGCGCCTGCCAGCTTTCCAGCCGCGTCATCGCCACCAGCCGCTCCCGCGACTGCTCCAGTTGCCCCGCCATCTCGTTAAACGCCCGGATCGCCGCGCCAGTGTCATCCTGCCCGGTCTCCGGCACGCGATAGTTCAGCCGCCCCGCCGCAACCTCCGCCAGGCCCGCCGTCAGCGACCGGATCGGCCGGCTCAGCCGGTGCGCCCAATACACCAGAAACGCGAACGACAGCACCCAGATCGACGCCACCAGCAGCAGCAGCGTCAGCGCGAAGCCCCGCCGCAGGTTCCGCGCCAGGCTCGCATCCAGAATCGCCCTCGCCCGGCTGTAGAGCGACGTCAGCTCTCCCAGATGCACCGTCCCCAATGGAGCCGAATACACCAGCAGCCCATGCCCGCTGCGCGCCAGGTACAGCACCTGGTTCGACGCCGAATCGAGCAGAAACCGCTCCCTGTCTTTGCCGCTCCAGAACTGCCGCCACGCTTCCGGCCAACTCGCCGCCGTCGCCGCCGCATACCGCGCCGGCGCCGCGCGCCCAGCCTCCGCATCCCGCTTCAGCGCCTGGCACGTCTGCAGATAGTACGCATGGCCCGTATCCCGCAGCGCCTGCGTCGTCTCGTCCAGTTCCTTGGTCGGCGAAAGCGCCAGGCTCCGGTCCAGCAGCGATACCGACAGCCACAGCGTGATCAGCAGCGGCGCGGCCGTCGCCGCCAGAAACACCGCGATCAGCTTGCGCTCCAGCCGATGCACGTCAATGCTCCAGATCGCGCACCCGGAACGGCACGCTGTCAATCTGCCAGTGCTGCTGCTGCGACCGCGCCGGCCGGCTGAATATCTCGATCAGGCTCGCCAGGTTCAACCCCGGATCCCCCAACAACGGCGCCGCCTCCGTGTTCTCCTCCGCCCGCATTTCCAGCCGCACCATCAGCAGCCGCGTCCGGTCCAGATGCCCTGCTTCCAGATGCATCCGCCCCAGACACCACGCCTCCGCATCCGAGGCCGTCAGATGCGATGCCGTCTGGCGCGGGTCACGCAACCGCGTCACCGCGAACTTCTCCTCCCACACGTCGTAGCTGAACAGGAACCGGTCCACCGACCGCTCCAGCGGCGGCGCCGCCTCCGGCTCGAGCAAACTCAACTGCGCATCGAAGTCCAGCGACAGCCCGTCGTGCATCCGGTCCAGCGCCTTGCCCGTCAGAAAGTGAAACCGCGGCGCCGCCACGCCAAGCCGATCGCCCTGAAGCGATACCGTCAGCACGTTCGAGGACACGCTAAGCGCATACGCCGTGACCGCAAACAATCCGGCGGCGATGGCGGCGGCTTTGGCGCGCGCGTAATTCAAAAGTTCATCCCGGCGATCAGCACCGGTTCAACCCGGCCCTGACAGAGTGGGAAGGCAACGGCGAGCAGCATCCGCTCCCGCTCGATGCCCGCACCTACCGATTGTCGCAGTTCAGGGCTTTCTCCGCGAAGCCACACCGATCCCGTGTCGTAAAATACGCGAGCCGCCCGGTAGCCATACTCGAGCGACGCCTCCGCCGCCCGGTCCCCGCCCAGCGGATCGATGTCGAACCGGTTCCACCCCCGCAGCGTCGTGCTGTCGCCCAGCACAAACCGCTCCGGCAGCGGCGCCACGCCGGCGATCGTTCCCGCAAGCATCGAGGCCTCCACCCGGTGCCGCCCGCGCCGCCACGCGTACCGCGCGTCGATCTGCTGCTTGGCGAAACCAAAATCGGACCCCATCGTTCTGGCGGCCGCCTGCAGGGCGTAGCCTGCCTCCAATTCCTGAACGGAATCGTCCGCGCCCGTCCACTGCCGCTGGAAGCGCAGGGTATTTACCAGCGAGTTGACGGTCTCGGTTCGGGCGGCCGAATCGAGGGGATGAAGCTGTTCGATCTCAAACCCCGCCGTCAGCGTCACGTCATCGCCGATCAGCAGGTGGACCGCGGGCAGCACATCCCAACTGGATCGAATCAATCCCGCCGCCGACGGCCCGCCGGCCACCAGCGCTGGGGACTGATACGAATTCTGAAAATCTTCAAACTGCACCGACAACTGCATCGCGCCGGCCATCAGGCCGTTCTTCTGATACGCCGCCCGGAACCCTCCCACCGTCGCGGCCATATCCTCGGCGTCGCGAATCCCCGTCAGCGTCAGCACGCTCGTCCCGAACGTCGCCGTCGCCGCGCCCTCCGCCGTCCACCCCAGCGCCGAGTTGTACACCACCCGCGGCAGGTTCACGTCGAAGTGCGACGGGTTCGGCTCCACGTCGAGCACCACTCCCACCAGCTCCGGCCGCGATCCCCGCACCAGGTGAAACCGCACGTTCTTCGAGCGAAGCTCCTCGCCCACTTCCCGGCACAGCCCCTGCATCGCCGCCGAATTCAGCTTGCGCCCCACCAGCAGATGAATCCGCTCCTTCAGCGAATCGCTCACCCGCGGCGCCTTGCTCCCGGCGAAGACAATGCTCTCCACCGTGTACCGGCTGTTGACGTTATACTCGCTCGCCGCCTCGGCGTCGCTCCCTGCCCGCGCCGGCACAACCCCGGCCAGACACAACAACACCGCCGCCGCGTGGAGCCTCTTCACCCTGCGCCGTCGTTGCAATCCACGCACCACGGCTAACCCGCGAAAAATAAACGCCCCGCCTCACCCGGACGTGTGCCGCCCCGTCACGCTGTGCGTCCGCGTTTCCCGTGCCTCAGGACATCAGCCGCAGCGCGAACTGAATCTCCCGGTTCGGAGCGATGTCCGACGTGATCCGCCCCGCCTGCGGAGTCCCGATCACCATATCCGGCCGCCCGAAATGCGCCGAATTCGTAAAGTTGAAGAACTCCGACCGGAACTCGAGATTCATCCGCTCCGTGAGCGTGAAATTCCGGTCCACCAGCGCGTCCAGATTCGCCATCCCCGGCGACCGGATCACACCCCGCGCCGAATTTCCGTAGGTGTACGGCGCCGCCGGCGCAAAGCACGATACCTGGAACCACTGGTTCAGCGTCTGCGCCGACCCCGAAAGATTCCCGTTGCATACCCGGTTCGGCCGCGCCGGCGTCGTCGTGTTCGAAGGGTTCGGACTTACCGTCGGCGTCAGCGGAAATCCGCTCTGGTCCACGAAGATCCCGCCCACCTGCCATCCGCCAAACACCGCCCGCGATACCCGCGATCCGCCCAGCAGTTTCCCCTGCGCTCCCACCGGTAGCTGGTAAATTACACTGGCCACGAAATGTTGCGGCACGTCGAAGCCGGAATCCGCCTTTTCAAGCGCCCAGTCCAACGGATTCTGCGGCACGCCGCCGCCTACGTTGTCCTCGTTGTTCAGCACGTTGTCCATCGCGTGGCTCCACGTGTAATCGGCCAATATCGACAGCCCGCTCGAATACCGCTTCTGAAACGTCGCCTGCAGCGCCTCGTACGTCGCGTGCCCATAAGGCGTCTGAAAGATGATGTCGCCGTACTGCGGGAACCCGCGCCGCGGATTGATCGCCCCCGGTCCCGGCGGCGGCGAATTGATGTTGTTGTCCCCCATCAGGTGCGACGTGCTCGATCCCACATACGACACTGTCAGCACGCTGTCGCCCGGCAACTGCCGCTCCACGGCGAAGTTCCACTGGTTTACCATCGGCATCGGAAACTGCGGCGAAAGCGCGAACAGGTTCGGGTTCTTCAGGTTCGTCGTGCTCAGCAGCCCAGGGGGAAACCCCTGCGAAAGCACCAGGTTCGATAGCGGCGCCGAGGTCGCCGACGGCGCCGACACGCTCATGAAATACGGGGGATTCGCCGAGCCCGAATGTGCGATGTCCTGATATCCCAGCCCGCCGTAAAAAACGCCGTATGCGCCGCGGATCACCGTCTTCGAATCGAGCTGATAGGCAAGCCCCAGACGCGGCGCGAAGTTGTTCGTGTCGAGATTGCTGAACGTCCGCGCCAGAAAACTCCCGCTCGTGGCGTCGATCAGCGTTCCATAACCGGGACTGCCCGGGAAGAAGTCGAAGCTCGCCATCCGGTTGTCCCTCTCCCACAGCGGCGTCTGCAGGTCGTACCGGACGCCGAAATTCAGCGTCAACTTCGGGTTCACCCGCCAACTGTCGTTGATAAACAGCCCGTAATAGCTGTCCCGCAGCCTCCCCACCAGCGGCGTCGTCAGACCCGCCGAGTTCGTCTGCCCCAACAGCAGATCCGCCAGCGCCGACCCCGCGCCTTTCCCCGGAACCTGGCTCGTGAACTGCCCATTGAAACTCAACGACCCGCGCGCGCCATTCGACGTTCCGGCATAATCGTGGCTCAGCAGCACCTGCCCGCCATACGTCACCGTGTGATTCCCGTGGATCCACGACATCGTATCGTTCAACTGCCCCACCTGCACCAGTTTCGGATTCGGCGCGAACGTCCGGTCGCCCAGCGCGGAGAAGGCTGTCAGCCCGATCTGCGGCAGCCCATCCAGCCCCGCCAGCGGAGGAATCCCGTTAATGCCGAACTGCTGGAACAGCGGCGACGTCGCCGGCGAAAGCTGGTTCGACTCGTTGTGCGTGTACCCGATATGAAACTCGTTCACCAGCGCAGGCCCGAAAATATGCGTCTCGCTCACCACGATCGAGTACGCCAGCAGCGGCTGGTCGATCGGATACTGCCCGAACCCGCCGCCCCCATTGCCCGGCCCGTGAAACACCGAACCTTGGTCGATCTCCCCCGTCCCGCGGCTATAGCGCACGAACATCGTGTCGTTGTTCGTGAGCTGTTCGTCGAACCGTGAATCCAACTCGTCCCCGTTATTCAACTCGGTTTGGTTGTACGCATAGTTATTCACCAGCCCCGGCAGGTTCGGCGCCGGATACAACGCCGCCAGCTTCGCTCCCGATGGGTCGAACAGATTCGCCGGAATCACGTTGTTCGGAAACGGCGCGCGCACGCCCCCGCTCAGGCTGAACGGATCGTAAATCGCCTTCGACCCGAAGTTCCCTCCCACCATCGCCGGCGTCGGCGCCGTCGTCGCGCCCGAGTTAGAACTCGTCTGCCGCGTCCCCTGGTAACTAAGAAAGAAAAAGCTCCGGTTCTTG
>JAJYAR010000125.1 GCA_021779435.1 bacterium | reverse complement strand
GGCCGGGAACGCTTTCGGCGCCGATGTAGCCGCCCATGCACTCGACGATTTGTTTGGCGATGGCGAGGCCGAGGCCGGTGCCGCCGAAGCGGCGGGTGGTGGAAGAGTCGGCCTGGACGAAGGGTTCGAAGATGCGCGGGAGGGCTTCGCGGGCGATGCCGATGCCGGTGTCGGAGACGCGGACGAAGAGGGTGGTTTGGCCGAGGTGGCTGCGTGGCTCGGCGCGGAGGAGGACGTGGCCGGTGGAGGTGAACTTGACGGCGTTGCCGACGAGGTTGACGAGGACCTGGCGGAGGCGTCCGGGGTCGCCGCAGAGGCGGGCTGGGAGGGAGGGGTGAAGGCTGAGGACGATTTCGACGCCTTTGGAGTAGGCGGCGCCGGCGAGGAGTTCGGCGGTTTGTTCGAGGATGGCGCGGGGTTCGAATTCGACGGAATCGAGTTCGAGGCGGCCGGCTTCGATTTTGGAGAAGTCGAGGATATCGGCGATCAAGGCGAGGAGGGTTTCGCCGGAGCCGCGGATGGTTTCGACGAACTCTTTCTGGTGGCGGTCGAGGGGGGTTTCGCCGAGGAGGCCGGTCATGCCGACGATGGCGTTGATGGGGGTGCGGATTTCGTGGCTGATGGTGGCGAGGAAGGCGCTTTTGGCGCGGGTGGCGGCTTCGGCTTTGTCGCGGGCTTCGGCGCGCTCCTGGGTTTGGAGGCGCAGGGCGGCCTCGTCGCGTTTGCGGGGCGTGATGTCGCTGAGGGAGCCGGCGACGCGGAGGGGGTTGCCGGAGGAGTCGCGGCGGGAGGAGGCGCGGGAGCGGAGCCAGCGGAGGGAGCCGTCGGGGTCTTCGACGCGGAACTCGACGTCGAGGGTGGGGGCCAGGCCGGTGAGAAAGAGTTCGAGGGCGGATTCGACGGTGGGCCGGTCATTGGTGTGCATGGAGGGGAACCAGGACATCATGTGGCCGGAGGGGTTGGAGTAGGGCTCGCCGAGGATTTCGGCGCAGCGCGGGGAGACGAAGACATCGCCAGTGGAGACGGACCAGTCGAAGACGCCGTCGTTGTGGGCGGCGCAGGCCATTTCCCAGCGTTCCTTTTCGGTTGCGGCCGCATGAGTTGGGGGGAGGCCGCGTTCGATTTCGCGGGCGGCGAGGGCGGTGAGATCGGAGAGAGCGGCGGCGTCGGGTTCAGAGAAGGAGGAGTGCGGGGCGGGGTCGAACAGACAAAATGCGCCGATGTTGCAGGCGTGGACGGCGAGCGGGGCGGCGGCGAAGAAGCGGACGGCGGGCGGACCGGCGACGAGCGGGTTGGTTTGGAAGAGCGGATCGGCGGAGGCGTCGGGGACGGCGAACGGGTGGGACGCGGCGAAGGCGTGTGTGAAGAAGGCGAGGCCGGGGGCGAGCGAGCTTTCTTCGGTGCCGAGACAAGCGGCGAAGGACACGCCGCGTTCGCCGAGGAGTGTGATGGCGACGATGGGGACGCGGAAGCGGGACTGCGCGAGGCGGGCGAGGCGGGCGAGCGGCTCCTCGTGGGACGTGCCGCGAGTGCTGCGGCCGCGATGGACCTGGCGCCGAGGGGCTTCATCGGGCGGCAGAGGAGACGGCATGTTGCGATTGCGGCTGCGATTCGAGGCAGCGTAGGTTTATTTTGGCACGGCAGCGGGGATGTTGGACATCCCGAGGAGCCCGTACCGGATAATGACAGAGGAGTCAGAGCATTTATTCTTCTTATTTTTCATGCGGAATACTAAGATTGTTGCGACACTTGGCCCGGCGACGGATTCGCCTCAAGTGCTGCGGGCGCTGTTTGAGCTGGGGGTGAATGTCTTCCGGCTGAACGCGTCGCACGGCACGCAGGACGAGCACGCGGGGCGGATTGAGCGGGTACGATCCCTGGCCACGGAGATGGGGACGCACACCGCGATTTTGCTGGATCTGCAGGGTCCGAAGATCCGGCTGGGGCGGTTCGAGGGGGGCGGCTGCCACCTCGATACGGGTTCGACGTTTTCGATCACAACGAAAGAGACGCTGGGGAATGCGAGCCTGGCGTCGACGGTGTACTCGGCGTTTGCGCGGGATGTGAGGGCGGGCGACTGCGTGAAGCTGGCGGACGGAAGCATTGAGCTGCAGGTGCTGGGCACGGATGGGGTGACGGCGCGGTGCCTGGTGGTGAACGGGGGGCCGATCGGCGATTCGAAGGGTATCAACCTGCCGGGGGTGAAGGTGAGCGCGCCGTCGATGACGGCGAAGGACCTCAAGGATCTCGAGTTTGGGGTGATGGCGCAGGTGGATTTTATTGCGCTGTCGTTTGTGCGGTCGGCGGAGGATCCGCTGCGGTTGCGCGGGTTGCTGAAGGAGCGGGGCGCGGCGATACCGATCATTTCGAAGATCGAGAAGCCGGAGGCGTGGGACCATCTGGAGGGGATACTGGCGGCGTCGGACGGGGTGATGGTGGCGCGCGGGGATCTGGGCGTGGAGGTGGCGCTGGAGAAGGTGCCGCACATTCAGAAGACGGTGATCGACCGGGCGCGGCATCACGGGAAGATTGTGATTACGGCGACGCAGATGCTGGAGTCGATGATCGAGAATCCGTTTCCGACGCGGGCGGAGGTGAGCGACGTGGCGAACGCGATCTACGACGGCAGCGACGCGGTGATGTTGTCGGGGGAGACGTCGGTAGGCAAGTGTCCGGCGGCGGCGGTGGACATGATGGGGAAGATCGCGATGGAGGCGGAGTCGACGCGGCGGTTCCGGGCGTACAAGGATCTGCCGACGGGCGAGAGCGCGGGGTACGCGGAGATCATTGCGTCGGCGGCGTATCAGGCGGGCAGCGCGGCGGGGGTTTTGGCGATCGCCGTGTTCACGACGAGCGGATTGTCGGCGCGGCTGGTTTCGCGGCTGCGTCCGCCGGTTCCGATTTTCGCGTTCACGCCGGACGAGGCTTCGGCGCGGCGGTTGGCGCTGGCGTTCGGGGTGCATCCGGTGCTGATTCATCCGTCGGAGTCGACGGACCAGATGCTGGCGCAACTGGATGAGGTGGTGCTGGACCGCGGTTGGCTGAAGCCGGGGGACGGCGTGGCGGTGGTGGCCGGGCAGCCGATCGGGAAGGCGGGGACGACGAACATGCTGAAGCTGCATCGGGTGGGGGATCGGTTGTCGGCGAAATGGTAGCGGGGGAGGAGTAAGAAGCCGGAAGCCGGGAGCCAGAAGCCGGAACTCGTCAGGAGGCGACTTCGATTTCCCAGCCGAAGCCGGGCCGGCCGGAGGGGCGCATGTAGATTCCTTCGGGGCCGCGGGTGATTTGGTTGTCTTCTTCGAACCGGCGGTAGACCTCGGGGGGTCCGCCGGGGGGAGGCATGAACATCTCCGACCAGGGAGCGTTCGTGGTGGCCATGGTGAAGTGGACGCAGTCCTGGACGCCGCCCGCGTGGGGGATGACGGGAATGTCGTAGGCCGCGGCGAGGGCGGCGATTTTGCGCAGCTCGGTTAAGCCGCCGCACCAGTGCACGTCGGGCTGCCAGACGGCGGCGGCGTTGTGTTCGAGCAGTTTCCGGAAGCCGTAGCGGAAATAGACATGCTCGCCGGTGGCGATGCGCGTGGATTTGATGGCGGCTTTCAGGCGGCCGAAGCCGGCGAAGTCGTAGGGCGGCAGGCACTCCTCCATCCAATAGACGCGGTGGGGCGCGAGCATTTCGGCCAGTTCGATGGTGTACTGCTCATTCAAAGCCATCCAGCAGTCGAGCATGATGTCGCCGTCGGGGCCGAGCAGATCGCGCGTGTGCTTCACGAGGGCGGTGTTCTTGCGCATCCCCTCGCGGCCATCGGCGGGACCGTACGGGAGGGCCAGCTTCAGGCGGCGATAGCCGAATTGGATGTGCTGCTCGATATCGTTTCCCGTGCAGTAGGTGGGAATGCGCGTTTTGGTTTCGCCTCCGAGCAGCTTATAGACGGGCATCTGGAGAGCGTTGCCGATCAGATCCCAGAGCGCCAGATCCACGCCGCTGATGGCGTGGGGGACGACGCCGGCCTGCCCGTAATACAGGCTGGAGCGAAAAAGGATATCCCAGATGCGCTCGATGTTGAACGGGTCTTCACCCATCAGGAGTTTGGTGAAATGCCCCGTCACCACCTCGCCGCCGGCCATGCCGCCGGCGCCGTATCCTTTCACGCCCTTGTCGGTTGCGATCTCGACCGTGAAGCCTTCGAGCTTTCCGGGATCCGGCATGAACAGGGAGCGCTGTGGTTTGTACTCCGGGTAGACGGACATCGGGTTGGCCACCTCGACGCCGCCGGTGGACCAGGAACCCGGCGTTGGCTGATAGTTGGGAACGGGCCGCTTGGGGCGCGTGTGGACCAGCCGGACGCCGGTGATCTTCAACTTACTCTTTTCGTCTTGAAAGGGAGGTGGCGCGGGACCTGCTTGATCGGCCACGCCCAAGGCCGCCGTGCCACCGAACGCGAGAAAACTCCGCCGCCGCATCATAAAGGAGTATCTTAGTCCAGTTAGTCCAGAGTATGCTGAATTGACGGTTTGACTCGGGAGGAAGAGGATGCGACGCAGAACATTTCTTTCCGCTTCCGGCCTTTCGGCTTCGGCGATGGCCGGGTTGGCTTTGGAAGGCCCCGAAGGCCGCGCGGCGGCCGCGGAGATCCCGCGGCGCGTGTTCGGAAAGACGGGCGAGAAGCTGACGATCATCGGACAGGCCGGCGGCCGTTTCCCTCTGTGCAGTTTTGAAGACGCCAAAGCCGTTACGCTGCGCGCGTATGAACTGGGAATCAACTATTTCGACTGCGCGCGGATTTATTGGGACGGCAAGTCGGAAGAGGTTTACGGCGCGGTTTTGCCGCCGTTTCGGAAGCATATTTTTCTGACGACGAAATCGCCGCGGCGCAGCCGGGCCGGCGCGCAAGCTGACCTGGAGAAGTCTCTGCGGGCGTTGAAAACGGATTACGTCGACCTCTGGCAGATCCACCAGGTGAGCACGATGGAGGAAGTGCACCAGATCTTCGCTCCAGGCGGCGCGATCGAAGCCTTTGAATCGGCCAAGAAAGCGGGGAAATGCCGTTTCATCGGTTTCACGGGGCATCATGACCCGGAAGTTCATCTGGCGATGCTGAAGAGCTACGGCAAATACGACACGATCCTGATGCCGCTGAATCCCGCCGACCCGGCCTATCTGAGTTTCGAAAAGATGGTTCTGCCGGTGGCGGTGGAGCGCGGGCTGGGGATTCAGGCGATGAAGAGTACAGCCAACGCGGGACTGCTGTCCAATCTTCATGTGAAAGACTGCCTGACGTATGTGCTTAGTTTGCCGGTTCACTGCCTGGCGCTGGGCTGCACGACGGTGGGCCAGATTGAGGACGATGTGCGCATCGCGCGGCAGTTCCGTCCGATCCCGGAGGAGCAGATGGCGGAGATCCGGAAGCGCGCCAGCGGGTTGGCCGGGCCGCGGTTGGAGAACTGGAAACGCGATGTGAGCCAGAGGGCTTCCGGTGGCCGGTATTGCGATGGGGCGCCGGCTTAGCCGGTGTCGGAAGGGCGACGATGCTTTCTCGTAGAAATTTGCTTCGGTCGGGGGCCGGCGCCGGTTTGCTCGGTCTTCCAACGCAGGCCCGGCCGAGTGAAAAGCGCGCGCTGGCGCTTATCGGCGACCGCTATCACAATGCGGACTACATTCGTGTGGCGCTCGACCGCACGTTCGAGGGTCTCGATGTGAAGGTCGACTACACGATTAACTACGAACAGCTTTCCCGCAGCCTGCTGAGTAATTATCAACTGTTCGTTTGTCTGCGCGATGGCATGATCTGGCCGGACGGATATAGCGGCCCGGACGCATACCCTTACGAGCAAGATTTGGAGAATCGCGGTACATTTCCGGAGCCTCAGCCGCGGAAATGGCTTCGGGAAGAGCAGGCCGAAGCACTCAAGGAATTCGTGGAAGGCGGAAACGGATTTTACTCGATGCACAACAGCAGCCATGTATCGCTCGCGTCGAAGACGTGGCGCGATGTGATGGGCGGCGCCTACATTGGCCATCCTCCGCTGCGGCCGTTCCGGGTGCGGGTGGTGAACGCGACGCATCCGATTACGCAGGGAATCCAGGACTTCACGGTGAATGACGAACAGCACTATGTGGAGTACGACAAGGACAAGAAGAACATCCTGCTGGAGGCCGAGAATCTCGATGGCTTGACGTTCCAGGGATTGGGCGCAAAGTCGATTGCCGGCTGGGCGTACGACTACGGGCGCGGCCGGGTGGTGTTCACGTCGCCCGGACACACGATCCACGCGCTTTGGAATCCCGAGTATGTGAACTTGCAGAAGCGAGCGGTGCGCTGGCTGCTGAAGGAGATTTGAGGGGAAATGCTCAAGAGGGGAATGTCGCGCCGCGGGTTTCTTGCGGCTTCGGGCGCATCGGCCGCTATCGCAAACCCCGGTCTGGCCGCGGCGCAGGCGGTAGGAGTCACGCCGGCCGATCTGCCGGACCTCACCATTAGCGAAGTTCGCGTTTACCAGCTTGATTTGAGCCGGGCGGGCGGAAGCGGGCACGAACGTCTGGCCGGTATCGTCACCAAGAGCGGCATCGAAGGCAACTACACGCTGGGGGAACGGTACTGGCATCCCAACTGGAGCAACCTCGGATGGCTGGAGTACGCCAAGCCCGCCTTGACGGGAAAGAGTGTGCTGGACCTTCCCGCGCTCACTTCGCAATGGAAGCCGGAGCTGCGCCGGCTGGGCCAACTGTCGTACGCGTCGGCGATCGACAACTGCCTTTGGGACGTTCTGGGCAAAGCGGTGAACCTGCCGGTGTACCGCATTCTGGGGGCGTACCGGGACAAGGTGAAAGGTTACGCGAGTTCGCAGCACCACGCTGGGATTGAAGATTTCGTCAATGAGGTCCGGCAGGTGAAGACGCAGGGATTTTCGGCGTATAAGATTCACCCGCCCAGCCCGAATGACGGCCACGATTATGAGTTGGATATCGAGGTCGCCAAGGCGGTGCGGAAGGCCGCGGGCGACGAGTTTACGCTACTGTTCGATCCGGTTGGCGTCTACACGCGCGCGGAAGCTTTCCGAGTGGGCCGCGTCCTTCAGGAGCTGAATTACATTTGCTACGAGGATCCGATTCCGACCAGCGACATCGATGGGCTGGCGCAGCTTAACCAGGCGCTCGACATTCCGATTCATATCGGCGAATTCATTTTCTCGCCCTACAATTACGCGGAGTACATCCGGCGCGGCGCGATGGACGTGGTGCGATTTATCGTGGACAACGTGGGTGGCATCAGCGGCGGGATGAAGGTGGCTCGGCTGGCGGAGTTGTTCGGCATGGAGTGCGCACCGCACAACTGGGGCAACGGGTTCGACCATGCGGTGCATTTTCATTGCGAACTGGCGATGCCGAATAACATCTG
>JAJYAR010000124.1 GCA_021779435.1 bacterium | reverse complement strand
ATGCCGGCACCGATGCAGAGATCGATGTGCTTCTCGGTCAGCTCGCGGGCGATCGAGCCCACGTTCGAGTAGCCCACGCCGGTGTAGTAGGGCCCCTGCGGAGCGGGGAAACCATCATCCGGGAAGCCAAGCGGCTTGCCGTTCTTGAAGAAGAAATACTCCTGCTCAAAGCCGAACCAGGTGTCCGGATCATCCGGAATGGTCGCGCGCGAATTGGTCGGATGCGGCTGGCCGTTCGGCAGCAGCACTTCACTCATGACGAGAAAGCCGTCTTTGCGCGCTGAGTCCGGGAAGAGGGCCACGGGCTTGAGCAGGCAGTCCGAGCTCTTGCCTTCGGCTTGCCGGGTCGAGCTTCCATCGAAGCCCCACATCGGGAGGTCCGAAAGCTTCAGCTTGGCGGCGTCGCCATCAATGATCTTCGTCTTGGAGCGAAGGTTAGCCACGGGCTGATAACCATCGAGCCAGATGTATTCCAATTTGAGTTTGGCCATATGTGTCGTTGCGTTGGGCAGGATTGAACAACTGTGTGAAGCGCGTGAAGCGTTTTCCGCGACGAATTCGCGAAAATCACAGGTTTCGAAGTTAGCACCTGTCATGCCAAGGGTGTCAGGAATTTCCCCATCGACCCCGTTTTTTTGAATTTCCGGCGAACCGGCCGGAAAATTGGTCGCGGCGCGTAGCCCGTCGGGGCACTGAACCCGGGCAACTCCAACCCGCACGACGCTTGCCAGTCGTCCAACGGACGGAAAAGGTGGAGCCGCGCGATGCAAGAGATGAAGGACACGGCCAGGGCGACGGTGCGAATCGGCTTCGACGGCCGAGTGCACAAGACCTATCGCGGGCACCGCGCGAGGGAACGCTTTGACCATGAATTGAGGGTCCTCCGGCATCTCGAGCAAAAGGGATGCACGTTCGTGCCCCAGGTCCTCGAAGCCGATGCTGCTGAACTCAAGCTGGTTACGACAAGCTGCGGCGGTCGTGTGGACCACCTCAATGAGACACGCCAGAAGGAGATCTTCGCGGAGCTCGAGCAATATGGCGTCCGACATGAGGACGCGGCGCTGCGCAACATCACCTACCGGACGTCCGACGGGCGCTTCTGCGTGATCGATTTCGAGTTCGCCACCTTGTTCGATGATTCAGGACACGAGATCGCTTCGCTGAAACCTTCCCCTGACGCATGAGTGCCCCCGATAGCGCCGCTCGACGCGATGCCGCCCAATCGCCCTCCACGACCAATCCCACCGCCGACCGACATCCGGGGATCGTCGCGTGGTCAGGCATGACCCATGTCGGCCACGTCCGCCCGAATAATGAGGACGCATTTCTGGCACTGACCTTCGATGGACACGATGTCCGGTTCCTGGGCAAGTTCGGCGAGGCCTCCCTGTGCGCCGGCGACTTCGTCTTCGCGGTCAGCGACGGAATGGGCGGCGCAAAATCCGGCGAGTTCGCCAGCCGGAGCACCGTCGACCGGATCACGAAGCTTTTCCCGCAGACCTTCCGACTGGCCGCGGCTGGGATGGCAACCGGCTTCAGCGACGTGCTGAACGAGCTGATCATGGCCATCCACAACGACCTTCTGAAGCTCGGCTACGCGTACGAGGAGTGCGCCGGCATGGGCGCCACGCTCAGCCTGGGATGGCTCACGCCGGAATGGCTCTACTTCGCCCACGTCGGCGACAGCCGGATCTATCATCTGCCGCGTGACGGGGGCATCACCCAGCTCACGCACGACCACACCCATGTCGGCTGGCTCCGGCGCCAGGGCCGGATCAGTGAACGCGAGGCCCGCACACATCCGAGGAAGAACGCGCTTCAGCAGGTCCTCGGCGCCGGCCAGCAGTTCGTCGAGCCACACATCGGAGCCGTTGCACACCGGCCCGGGGACAGGTTCCTCTTCTGCTCCGACGGGCTCATCGACGGACTTTGGGATCATCACCTCGAGGAACTCATCCGAACCCCGCCGCCGGAACGCTCAAACCAGACCCCCGCCCAGTGCCTCGTCGAGGAGGCTCTCGCAAGGTCCGGTCGCGACAACACCACGGCGGTGATCGTCGAGGTGAGGGCAGGCGCGTCCGATTCCAAACAGTAACGAAAGTTGGCACTGTGAATATTTGACGCCCGGCGTGGCCGGGCGAGCATGCGTGAGCGAGACCCATGATTCCGACGCCAGGCGAAGCACGCACCGCTCTTTTCGTTTACGGCACCCTGAAACGGGGTGCTTCGAACCACGGGCTCATGGCCGGGCAGCAGTTTCTCGGCAGCGCCCGGACCGTCCCCGGTTTCGTCCTGTACGACCTCGGCGGATACCCGGGCATGGTGCAGGTCCCCGGCGCCAGCGGCTTCGTGACCGGCGAGGTCTGGCTGGTCAGCAGTGCCTGCCTGGCGGCGCTCGACCGCTTCGAGGGCATCGGCGAGGGGCTGTACCGACGCGAGCCCGTCATGATGGTCACTCCGTATGATCACCTCGCGGTGGACTCGTACCTGTTCGCACAGAGTGTCGCCGGGCGCAGACAGCTCGGAACCTCCTGGCCGGGCTGATCGTTTCAGCTTTCTCCAGCTGCCGCGTCACCAAGCTGCGCGGGCGTTGTCTGCAGTGCGATGAACATGAACCCGGACGACATCGTGTCAAAAATCACTCTGCAGGGGGTCCACGTCGAGCTCACGCCGGCGATGCAGAACATCATTCGGGAGAAATTCGCCGTCCTGCTGCGGCACAACGAATGGATCGTTCGCATCAACATACGGCTGAACAAGGTCCAGTCCCGCGGAAAACAGAATTTCTTTTCGGCCGTCGGGCACATTGAGATCGGAGGGCCCGATCTGGTTGCCCACGTGGATGGCACCGATGCCTACCAGGTCCTGGATGGTTTGGTGGAGAAACTCGACAAGCTGCTGCGCGACAGACAGGTGATGCGAAAGGACAAGCGCAACCACCCCCAGGACGTCGATATCGAGACCGAGCTTCCCAAGGTCGTACGCGCGACCTGAGCCCGCCCGAGCTCGCTCAGCCCGTCATATTCAGGATAAGGCCCGACCCTGGGCCGGCCGTCTGTCGAAAACGCGGGGCGAGGGCACCCCGCCCACAGCGCAATGGAGAGCAACCACGAACGGGCGCCAGAAGACGCTCAGCTGTGGGTTGCGCGCTTGCCGCGCAACGTTGCGAGCAAGCTCGCAACCTACATTGCCCGTCCGAGACGACCACACGCCTTCGCGTTCATTGACGTCCTTGGCGGTTACCGTGCCTTCGTCCGGGGTTGTGAATTGAGGTAGGGCCGGACCGCTGGGCCGGCCGTCTGCTGGTGCTCCCCGCGAACCACCCGGTTTGACGTGGCCGCGAGCGCCAGCGAGTGGACGTGAAGAAAGACGCGAGCCTCCGAGGCGGCCCCGGGGATTTGTCACCTATTGGGTGACAACTTATACATTTCACCCCAGGCGGGCCCGGGGGGGATTTTGTCACCCAATGGGTGACAAGTCATTCTCTGTGACCTCCGTGTCCGAGCTCGTGACCTCTGTGTCACTGCCTTGCTTCGTCATCCAGGCAATCACAGGCCGGGGATCGACTCGCCACCCTGCAGCATCCGGACCCGCCGATCCTTGCGCGGGAACTGGAGCGTCACAATCGTTCCAAGTCCTTCCTTGCTCTCGATGCCGATGTGGCCGCCGTGCTCTCGCATGATCCGCTGCGCGATCATAAGCCCCAGGCCGCTTCCGCCGGCCTTCGTCGTGTAGTAGGGTTGGAACAGCCGGACGAGGTCCTCCTGTTTGATGCCGCTGCCGCTGTCACCAAACATCAGGTAAACGTAGTCGTCGTCCGCCCGCGACCTGATCCGCAACCTGCCGCCGGGACGCATCGCCTCCATCGCGTTCTTCGTCAGGTTGAAGAACACCTGCTTCATCTGATTGCGGTCCGCCATGACGTGCGGCAGAGCGTCGGACGCCTCGGCTTCCACCTCGATGCCGCGGTCATTGATCTCGCGCTGCTGAAACCGGAGCACCTCGGCGAGGACGTCGTTCAGGTCGGTCTCCGAGAGATCCGGCGGCCGCGGACGAATGGCCTCGAGGAAATTGCTGATGATCCCGTCCAGCCGGGCGACTTCATCGCGGCAAATCCGCAGCGAGTCGGCCATGGCATCGACGTCCTTTCCGCCACCCAGCCGCTTCAGCTTCCGATCCATCAGCTGCAGGTGGATCGTGAGCGAGTTCAGCGGATTCCCAAGCTCGTGTGCGACGCCGGCTGCCAGGAGCAGGATCGACGAGGTGCGCTCGTTCTCGATCCGCGCCTCGGTCGTCTGCTTGTCCTTGGTGATGTCCGAAAGGATCACCGCGAACCGCCGGGGTCCCGGACGACTGGGCTGCTGGAACGGCACCATGTACAGGCGGACCGTGCGCGGCTCGGGGTACGCCAGTTCGAATTCGCGCGTGGCCACCGGCGCCGCGGCACGGGTGTCGTCAAAGGCAGGACCGAGCGACGGCCGCAGTCCGGGAACCAGTCGCCACAGCGTCTGTCCTGCCAGTTCGTCGGCCCCGAGCCCGATCAATCGGTGCGCAGCCTCGTTCGCGTACTCGATCGCCCCATCATCGCGAATCACCAGCACGCCTTCCTGCAGCGTGTTGAAGATCTCCTCGAAGAGCGCCCGTTCCCGGGCCAGGCGCTGCACGAGGTTGGCAAGGTTCACGGCATCGAGGGTATCGAGCCGGCCCAGGACACGGTCGAGCGAGGTGGTTTTCTTGCCAGCCATGGCGCGAAAGAAGCTGAAAGGCCGAACGACTGAAAGGCTGAAACTCCGGGCCGAACAGGCAACGCCGGGCTATTCCTGCGCGGCAAAGAGACTCATCTGCGCCGGGTCGATCCGCACCGCCAGAAGCTTCCTCAGAAACATCTCACGGTGGTGCGCACACTTCCCCAGCCGGAGCACCGCCTCACGATGCTCCTCCGTGCCATAGCCCTTGTGCTGGGCGAAACCGTAACCGGGAAACTGCGCGTCGAGTTCCACCATCATCCGATCGCGCGTCACCTTGGCCACGATCGAGGCCATCGCGATGCATAGCGAGCGGGCGTCACCCGCGACGAAGGCCCGGTGCGGATAGGGGAAATTTCGCAAGGGAAGTCCGTCGATGATGATCCGGGCCGACACCGACGGCTTGAACTCCTTCCGCTCATCCAGGCTCGAGAACAGATCGGGCTCCGTCCGCTCCGACTCGAAGGACTCGACCGGGTAGATGCCTTCCAGCGCGCGGCGCATCGCCAGCTTCGTCGCGCCAAGAATGTTGAGTTGTTCGATTTCCGCCACCGACGCCGTGCCGGACGTCGCGTGGATCAGGCCCGCCGCATTCAGCTTGTCGAATTCCTCCCAAAGCTCGTCACGCTGCTCGGCGTTCAGCTGCTTTGAGTCATTCACGCGGCCGCTCTTCACCACCGCCCACCGGCTCTCCAGAAATTCGCGCTTAACAAGGACGGCCGCAGCCACGACGGGACCCGCGAACGCGCCGCGCCCCACCTCGTCGACTCCGATAAGGCCGCTCACTCCGTCAATTTGCTTGAGATCGAAGCCGCGCAGCTGGCGGCGTTTCATCCTCAAGGTGATGCACCCCTCCCCGATTGTGGCAAGCCCGTGACTTTCTCAACGGCACTGGTGTTTTCGGGTGTTCTCGCCTTCATTGGCCGCCATGGACATGCGCGAAACTTGGGAAATCCTGAGCTACGTGGTGACGGTGATCGGCCTGCCATTCGCGATCATCGTTTTCCTCATGGAGCAGCGAAAGGAGCGCCAAAGCGAGGACGAGGAGATCTATCAGCGCCTGTCCGACGAATACCGCGAATTCCTCAAGCTCGTGCTGGACAACTCCGACCTTCAACTGCTCCGGCGCGAGGGTCGTCGCGACGAGCTATCATCGGAACAGGAAGAGCGGCGGCTCGCGATCTTCGGCATTCTCATCTCGCTGTTCGAACGCGCCTATCTGCTCGTCTACGAGGAAAACATGAACAAGCAGACGCGGCGGTTGTGGAAATCGTGGGAGGACTACATGCGCGAGTGGGTCGCCCGGCCCGAGTTCCGCGCCGCTTTGCCCGAACTGGTCGAGGGTGAGGACGAAGACTTCACGAAGTACATCGAGCAACTCGCCCGCGAAGAGGCCGCAAAGGCCGAAGCGAAGCGACAGGCGATCTCCCGCGGATGAAACTGCTCCCGCGCCGCCACCTGGTCTGCAAGTAGGCGCAGATTTATCTGCGATGCCTTGCCGCGTGGCGACCCGCCGGGAACAACCGGCTCCGCCTTCGGCGTATGTCTTGGGCACACCAGACGATCGACGCGCCGCCGCCCTACTCCCACTCGATCCGCGCCTTGGGCTCCGACAGGGGCAGCTCGTCGAGCTTTCCCGCCGCAGACACCACTTCGTACGCCGTTCGGAAATGAAGCTTCGCAAACTCGCCGAGGGCGCGCGCACCAAACTTCTGAATGATCTCGAGCGCCTGTTCCTTCACCAACGGACCGGCACCTTTCTGAAGAGCCCGGCCAAAGCGCTTCGAGAGTAATACCATCTGCCGCTGAAACTCCGCGCGGGCCACGATGGACGCCGCCGCGACGACAGGGTCCTCTTCCGCCTTGGTCCGCATCTTCAGGTCGAAATCCTTCACGCCCTTCTTCGCCAGCTCGCGCTGCGTCAGCGGCTGCTCCGTGAACTGGTCGAGGAGTCCCCACGGCACGCGCTTCTCCGCGAGCGCCTGCTCCAGCGCCGTCGCATGCTGCCACGCAAGCAGCCGGTTCAGGTTCGCCCCCGGCCGCGCCATCAGCTCGTTGTACTTGGGCATCCCGCAAAAACACGTCCGGACCACGACGCCACCCGTCTCCCGGATCAGCTTTTCGAGTCTGAATATCTGCAGATCCGCGATCCGCTTCGAGTCCTTCACACCCGCCTTGATCCAGGCCTCGATTGCCGGGCGGTCCGCAATCACCGTTGCCGCCACGACCGGTCCGAAGAAGTCGCCCTTGCCGCTTTCGTCCATGCCCGCATGCGACTCGAACCAATCCGGATGAAGAACGTCGTCATAGCCCAGCTTCGCCGCACCCGTGACCTCCGGTTCGAGCACGTCACGGACAAAATCCTCCGTCCCCTTGCCGGCAATGACGACCTTGCCGCTCGTGTAAGCCGAGACGTTGACCTTAAGGTGGTCGGCCTTGAACGCGAACCTCGTGTACGCGACCTCGAACGGCGTCCACCCCCGCTCCACGAGAGCCGCGCGCAGCTTTTCCATCTGGGCGTCATCCAGCTTGATCGTGTAACTCGAGAGCTTCTTCGGCGCCTCCTCGTCGGCACCCGGTTTTTTTGCCATGCGGCCATGGCCGCAAAATCCTGCAGAAAGCGCAAAACGAAATCCCGCCCCCGGCACCGAATTCCCGCCTGGCA
>JAJYAR010000123.1 GCA_021779435.1 bacterium | reverse complement strand
CACGACCAGGCTCTCCGCGGTCAGCTTCAGGCTGCGCTCCTGGTTCTCTCCCGCCTTCCGTGGTTTGTACGGTTGAACCCAGCGGCACGCGATGAACCCGTCCGTCTTGAAGTCTGCGGCCCGCGACTCGAGCACGTCGTACCGCAGAACCTCCATGTTCGCCCCGCGCACAAGGAAGCTCTCGACGCGCGCGCCGTCCACGAAAGGCTCGCCCGACACGAAGCACGTGCGCGCGACCGGCTGCAGGTTCATCTCCAAAGCCATAGCCTTTCTTGTTTACTGCCGGCTCAGGCGGACGCTAGCACTTTCCCACCGCATGAACGGTAGACTCATCGCGATCGGCGACATCCACGGCTGCCACGCCGAGTTTTCCGAGCTTCTGTCGAAACTCGCGCCTCAAAAAGGCGACCGGGTCGTGCTGCTCGGGGATCTCATCAATCGCGGGCCCGACAGCCGCAGGGTGATCGACCTTGCGCGCGAAGCCGGGGCGATGGCATTGCTGGGAAATCACGAGCTCCGGCTGCTCAAGTATCGCAAGACCGGTGACAAGAAGTACGTGAAGGACACCGACCTGGACACGTTCCAGCAGCTTCGTCCGCCCGACTGGACGTTCCTCGAGTCGATGGCGCTTACCTTCGTGGAGCCGGAGCTGAACACGGTGCTCGTCCATGGCGGCTTTCTGCCCGGCCAGCCGTGGCAGAAACAGCCGGCCGAGGTCGTGACGCGTATCCAAGTCGTTGACCGCGATGGCCGACCCGCGAAACGCGCGGACAGGCCTGACGCGCCGTGCTGGGCTGACCTGTGGAGCGGGCCTCCGTTCGTCATTTACGGCCACACCCCCCGCGAGGAGGTGTACAAGTTGAAGTGGTCCGCGGGAATCGACACCGGATGCGTGCTCGGCGGGAGTCTCACGGCGTACGATCTCCCGGAAAAACGTTTCTTTCAGGTCAAGGCCCGCCAACGCTACTGGCCATGACCTCGCACGCGGCCAAGTCCACGCCCTCAGCAGCACATCCCGCCTCCGCAACCTCCCCGGTGAAGGAAATGCCGCGTGTTCCCAACGACACCCTGCTGCTGTGCATCGACATGCAGCCGGTGTTCGTCCGCGCGGTCGCAGGCGGCGCGGACGTCCAGAGGCGCTGCGAATTCGCCGTCGCCGCCGCGCAGGGTCTGGGTCTCCCCGTGCTCTTCACGGAGCAGGTTCCTGAAAAGCTCGGCGGCACGGAGCCGGCCCTGCGCGCCCTTGCCCCTTCAGCCACCGTCCTTGGCAAGCGGACGTTCTCAGCGCTTTCCGATGACGTGATCCGCAATTTCGTCGTTCGCGAGGCGAAGGCGGCGCACCTGCTCCTCTGTGGAATCGAAACCTCGGTCTGTGTGTACCAGACAACCATCGAGGCGCTGGCGCAGGGTCTCCAGGTCACGATCCTGAGCGACGCCGTCAGCGCCCGCCGCCCCGAAGACGCCCGTGTGTGCCTCGACGCGCTTGTGCGCGCCGGCGCGCACGTCCTGCCCGTGGAGACCGTCTTCTACTCGCTGCTGCACGATGTCTCGCACCCGTTCTTCAAGCTGTACACGCAGCTGGTGAAGACGAGCTAGCGGCGGCTCCGCCGCCGCTAGGGTGTAAGGTGTAGGGTGTAAGGCATAAGGAGCGGGAAGCAGGCGATTTCGTAGGAGCAAATTCATTTGCGATCCTCCGAACCGGTGAACCGCGAAGGTCGCGAACAGACGCGAAAGTCAGAGACCGCCACACGCTTTCGCGCCGCTTCGCGCCCTTCGCGGTTCATCCTCCGGTTGCTCAGGAGCAAGGCTGCGACAGGGCGTCCACAGAGGCTCCAGGGCTTGCCGTGGCACGGGCGTCTCGCCCGTGTGCCTTGGATTGTCCGTGGCATGGGCATGTTGCCCATGTGTCTTGTTCTCTCAAACCCACGGGCGGGAAGCCCGTGCCACAAACAGGCATCGTGAATAGAAGCCAACAAAGGCCACGAAGAACCGAGAGGCCTTCGTTCCCTTCGCGGCCTTCTGTTCAATTCTTCCAGTCCCCGGTTTTGTCCCCCTCGCCTCTAGCCTCTCGCCTCTAGCCTGGCCTCCGCCCCAGCTTTCCATTTGCCCCCAGACAGCGGAATCGGTTTTGCTCGCTCACCGGGCGCCACCGCCCTTCTCCAGCACCATGGCCGACGACGTACCGCTCTGCATTGTCCGTGAACTCAAAGGCTGCGATGCCGGTTCGAACGGGCGTCCCTTCACGAGCCTTCTTGTGATCAAGAAGATCGCCGCGAAAACCGCCTCCAACGGTAACCCCTTCTTCAGTCTCGAGCTCGGCGATCGCAGCGGATCCTTCACGTGCACCGTGTTCAACGACAGTCCGGTGTTCGAGGCGATCAAGGCCGCCGGTGAGGGCGGCGTTGTCCGGATCGAGGGAAGGATCGAGTTCTATCAAGGCCGGCTGTCGCCGAAACTTTCCAAGGCGATCGCGCTCTCGGAAGACGAGCTCAGCGCCCCGGGTATGATCGAGAGCCTCGTCGAGGTGGCTCCCGAAAGTCATGAGCAGATGTGGAGCGAGATCGAGGCCTTCATCGACGGGATCCGGCATGACGAACTGCGCATGACAGTGCGGGGCGTGTTCGAAGAGGTCGGAGACACGTTCCGCTGGGCTCCCGCGGCCGTTGCCATGCACCACGCCTACCGCCACGGGCTGCTGGAACATACGACCCACATGGCCCGCGCCTGCAGCGCACTGCTCCCGTTGTACCCGGAAGTTGACGCCGATCTGGCGATGGCCGGCATCCTTCTCCACGACACCGGCAAGACGATCGAATACGAGGGCACGCTTGCCACGCGCCGGAGTCGTCGAGGCATCCTGCAGGGTCACGTTGTCCTCGGCTACCAACTGGCCCGCAAGCACGGCATCCGGGCGAAGCTGGACGCCGACCGCCTCGAGCGGTTGGAGCACATCATCCTTTCCCACCAGGGAGAGCCGGCCTGGGGCGCTGCAATCTACGCCGCTTCGCCCGAGGCCGTGTTCGTATCGATGATCGACAATCTCGACGCGCGGATGGGCATGGTCCAGCGCGCGCTCCGGCAGGCGGGCGACGAGGACGAGTTCTCGGAGCGCCTCCCCGGCCTCAGCACGCAGCTGTTTACGCGCAAGCTCGAGCCGATGCCGTCGGCCGCCGCCGAGCCGCCGGCGGGAGTTGAACGTTGAAGGTTGAAAGCTGCCGGAACCCGCAGGTTTCCGTGCGGACACGGGTCGCCGTACCACCAGCCCCGGTGAACCGCGAAGTACGCGAATGGACGCGAAGGTCCGAGACCGCCACACGTCTTCGCGCTCGTTCGCGTCCTTCGCGGTTACCCGTGCCTTGGTCCGAATCCGTCAGGCCTTACCCGCCTTGCGCAGCGCCTTGATCATTGCCGAGAAATCTTTCGGCAAGGGTGCGCGCAGATCGAGTATCTTGCCCGAAACCGGGTGAGTGATGACAAGGTGCTCGGCGTGCAGCATCACGCGCCCGGGCTGCACCGCCAGCCGGGGATCGGGTTTCCATCCGTAGAGCGCGTCACCCAGGATCACGTGCCCCAGCGACTTCAGGTGCACCCGGATCTGGTGCGTGCGCCCCGTGAAAATCTGGCAGCGGATCAACGCCGCGATATCCCCAAAGGCCTCGACACGCTCCCAGGAGGTGCGCGCCGGCTTCCCTCCCTCGCCGATCGTCATCCGGTGCCGATGGATGGGATGGCGCGAAATCGCGCGGTTAATGTCGCCGCTGAGCAGTTGCGGCACGCCCGCGACCAGGGCGACGTACTCCTTCTTCAGCGCATGCGTCGCGAATTGGTCCGCGAGCGCGCGGTGGGCCTGGTCGTTCTTCGCGACGACGATCACGCCGGTCGTCTCCTTGTCGAGACGGTGAACGATTCCGGGACGTTCGACGCCACCGATGCCGCTCAGCCCGCCCGCGCAGTGCGCCAGCAGGGCGTGCACGAGCGTATCGTCACCGGTCGCCGCTCCCGGATGGACGACCATGCCTGCGGCCTTGTTCACCGCCAGCATGTGCTTGTCCTCATAAAGCACGTCGAGGGGGATATCGACGGCCTTCAGCTCCGCAGGCGCGACATCGGGAAACTCGAATTCGAGAACATCGCCGCCATCCACGGCACGGTCGCGCGTGATGGCCGCCCCCCCGAACTTCACCATCCCGGCATCGAACGCGCGCTGCAGCGCAGTCCGGCTGTGCTCGGGAAACGCCAGCGCAAGAGCCTTGTCGGCTCGCATCCGCCGGACGCCCTCAGGAATGGTGTAGGATTGAACGGCCATGTCGTCCGGCTATCCCCGACAGGTTTTGGGGAAGGCGTAAAGCTCCGGGTGCCGCCAAGGCATCCAGCGGCGCTCTGAATCAACCCTGGCTTCAGCTCGGGACGATCACGCGGCGCCCGAGGACGCCGCAATCGCGTCGATCTCCTTCAGCATCGCCTTGCGCACGGCGGGTGTCACGTCGGCGACCTCCCAGCCACTCCTCGCCACCTTGGCGAGTTCGCTCCTCGTGAAGGTGAGTTCGTTGGCAAGCGCCTCGTACTCCTCGTTCACCGTGTTCGCAAAGCAGAGCGGATCGTCGGTGCTTATCGTGCAGCGAATACCTGCCATCATCAGCCGCCGTATCGGGTGGTCCTTCATGCCCGGCACCACCTGCAGCCCAACATTGCTCAGCGGACAGACGTCAAAGGTCACACCACGCTCCGCGGCCAGGCGGACAACCGAGGGATCCTCAACCGCGCGGACGCCATGCTGGATGCGCGCGACGCCGAGTTGCTCGATCGCCTCGCGCACGCGGGCCGGACCGTCGAATTCCCCGGCATGCGCCTTGGTCACCTTGCCGGCTGCGCGCAGCCGCGCCCAGATCTTCGCCGTGTCCGGGTGCGTGGGGATCACCTCGTGCCCGTGCAGGTCAACGCCGGCGAGATCGTCCCACTTTCCCAGCTGGTCGATCGTTGCCCGCAATTCGCCGCCGAAATCGGCACGCGTCATCCCGGTGAAGATCCGCACTTCGAGGCCCTTCGGAACCGCGGAGCGGATTGCCGAGATGATTTCGGTCCCGGGCGTCTTGATGAACAGCGTGACGGGAAGGTGGAAGCTGATCTCGACGTATTTGACGTTCTGTGCGACGTGCTTCGCGAAAATCACCTTCGCCGCCTCGTGATAACGCTCCGCGGAGGTGAACCAGGGAAGCGCGTTATCCAGCAGGATTCGCTCGAAGTCAGGGAAGCTGACGTAGCGGTAGCTTCGCGAACGGAACTTCGGGTCGGGCGGCCACTGCTCCGGCTTCCACTGGGTGAGCAGTTCGTACGGCAACGCGCCCTCGAAGTGCAGATGCGTTTCGGTCTTGGGCAGTGATTGGATGAAATCGCGCATGGGGTTGCTCGCAAATCCGGCTCAGCGGGGCGTCTATTTTCCAAGGAGGTATTCGGGATTCAGCTTGTGAAGCGCCTTCGGGACAAAGAGTCCGTCCTTCCGGATCAGCTTTCCGTCGAACCAGATCTCGCCGCCGCCATACTCCGGCCTCTGGATGCAGACCATGTCCCAGTGCACCTGGGACTTGTTGCCATTGCCGACGTCCTCATACGCCTGTCCAGGCGTGAAGTGGAACGACCCGGCGATCTTCTCGTCGAAAAGGATGTCGCGCATCGGCTCGAGAATGTGCGGGTTGAACCCGATGGCGAACTCACCGATGGAACGCGCCCCCTCGTCGCTATCCAGAATGTCGTTCAAGCGGCGCGTGTTGGTCGACGTCGCCTCGACGATCCTGCCCTTCCGGAATGCAAGCCGGATGTTGTCGAACGACGAACCAAGATAGACCGTGGGCGCGTTGTACTGCACGTGTCCCTCGACGCTGTCCAGCACCGGGCAGGAGAACACCTCGCCGTCCGGTATGTTT
The DNA here is from genome assembly GCA_021779435.1 of bacterium. Next base: position 1,548 of record JAJYAR010000123.1, on the reverse strand, counting down.
CGAAGTCCGCCGCACGGCTGCGCCCCAATGCCCTTGATCGAGAACCGGAGGTCGGTTCCCGGCCCCTTGATGTGCACGGCGTCCGTCTTCCGCATGAGGTCGGCGAGCGCCTTCATACCGGGGACCATGCGCGCGTAATCGAGCGTGCAGACACGAAAATAGAAATCCTCGAACGCCTCCGTGCTCATCGACGCCTGCTGCGCCATTGCCGCGGTCGGCCACCGCAGGACGACCCACTTGGTCTTCCCCACACGATGATCGAGCACCGGCTTCATCAACCGTGACACGAGCTGGACGCGGTTCGCCGGAACATCGGAACTCTCGAAGATATTCTCCGAGCCGCGGAGGGCGATGTACGCATCCATCTTCTGCATCCGGGCCAGTTCGACGTCGGCATGTGGCGCGTACTGCGCCTCCTGCGCCCCCAACATGAGCTCCCGGGTGACACGTGCACGGTGCAGCTGAACATAGGGATGGGCGCCTCGCGCCCGCGTCGCACGAATCAGCGCGATCACCATGGCGTCGGGCACGTCAAAGGCATCAATCAGCACGCGCTCTCCCTTTTTCAGCGCCGTGGAATACCCGGTGAGACCAGCTGCCAGTTCATCGAAGCGGGGATCGATAATCATGGAGCCGCCACTAACGCCCCGGCCGGAGCCCGTCGCAAGGGCGAAAAACACAAGGCCCGGCGCAGATCGAAGATCCGCGGCCGGGCCGGAAAAATAGGGGCACGTCCTGCACCCCGGACAATCAAACGGCTATTTCGCCTTCTCGGAGGGCTTTTCGGCCGGCTTGGGCGCAGGATCCGAGGCGACGCGTTTCGCCACCAGGGTTTCCGACCCGAACTCGGCGATCGTGCGAGTGAACTGAATCTCGTCCCCGTTGATTTTCCCGGCGTACGTGAGCTTGATCTCCATGTCCGGGATCACGATGGGCTCGACGAAGGTGATTTCGTTCCCGGTCACCTTGACGTCCTTGAGCTCGGTCTCGCCCTTCTGCTCCATGCGATCCCACTGGGCCTTGCCGGTGACCTTCCCGGCGGCGTCCGTCTTGAAGTCGTACACATATTTCTGAACGCCGACCTGGGTGTCGAATTCGGCCTTCCACTTACCATCGATGCCGGCTGCCCGCAGCGCCAGAGGAGCCGCGAGTGCGAGGAGAAGAACACCAGCCACTTTGACGAGTGATTTCATACGTTGTTTGGGGTTTCTTGGCAAAAGCGTGTCACGGGCCGCCGGCCGGAGCGCACGGCAGGCCCTGTTCAGATTCACTTCACCTGTGCCTCGAGCCGCCCTTCGAGGGCTTCCGCCGAAGCGCGGATGCGCACGACTCCCGGCTTCGTCCCCGACTTCAGGAGGACGGTGGCAATCCCCGCCTCGGCGACGATCGGGTTGTCACCGATCAGCCTGGCGTCCCCCTCGGCGCTGAAGGTCACGGGCACCGCGGCGCCGGGAACAACCGTCCCGTTGGCATCAACCACGCGTGCATAGACGAAGACAAGATCGCCACCGGCAGCGAATGGCCGGCCCGCCTCGTCGATGGAGAGTT
>JAJYAR010000122.1 GCA_021779435.1 bacterium | reverse complement strand
CCCTCAAGCTGAAGGAGATCTCCTACATCCACGCCGAGGGGTATCCGGCCGCGGAGATGAAACACGGACCGATCGCCCTGATCAGCGAGAAATGCCCGAGCGTGATCTTCGCGCCAAACGGCGAGATCTTCCCGAAGGTCGTTTCCTCGATGCAGGAGATCAAGGCGCGCAAGGGTCCGGTCATCGCCATCACGACCGAAGGCGCCGAGCTCCCGCCGGGAGTCGCCGACGAGGTGATCTACATTCCAGACTGCCACGAGGCCGTCCTGCCGATCGTCGCCTCGATTCCCGTGCAGCTCCTGAGCTATTACATCGCGGTCGAGCGCGGTTGCGACGTCGACAAACCCCGCAACCTCGCGAAGTCGGTGACCGTGGAGTGACAGCGGCCGCCTGCGGCGCCGCCGCCCCCGGGTTCGAGGTTCAAGGTTCAACGTTTAAGGTTTGAGGTTTAAGGCCAGGGAGCCCGCGTTTCAGCGTTCCTTTGCCTTTGATGTGGGCGGGGGCCTCACCCCGCCGCGTCTTCGGGTGCGAGCGTGCGCGGCGGAGTCGCAAATGAATTTGCTCCTACCGGGAGCCGTCCGCCTGTAGGAGCAGATTTGTCTGCGACGACCTGGTGGCGCGGCCACGTCGAACTGCCTGCGCGTCGGTGTCGCAAATGAATTTGCTCCTACCGGGAACCGTCCAGCAGCAGGAACGGACCGGCCTAGAGTTTCAACGTGGCCTGCAACGCCAGTGTGTGCGCGAGGCCCTTCCGATCGTCGGCTCCGCGTTGCACGCTGTACTGGAGTTTCAGCTGCGTATGTGGATCGATGCGAAACTCCGGCGCCGCATCGATTCTCCACGTGTCCCGGCCCCAGCGCATGTCGCGCCCATTCTCGTTCAGCGTCCCAAACAACTGCTGGTTCCAGCGAACCGCACCTGAAAACCGCGGGGTGAACCGGTACTTGGACTCCAGGTAGAAGCCGATCAGGTCGGCGTTTCCGATTTCAGGAATCCTGTACCGCGCCGCGAACACCTCCGCCCAGAGCTGAAGGTGTCGCCGGGAATAGCTCACGTCCTGCGCCACGACCGTCTGGCGGTACGCGCCGCGGGTGCGTCCCGGGTTCAACGCGATCGCATTCGGCCGCAGATATGAGCCCGAACTCGCGGACCATCCGACCTCCCACGCCTCGGATGGCCTGATCCGGAACCTGCCGCTCAGCGTCGGGTGATTCCAAGACCGGCCCGACGAGCGCCACGTTTCAGGGCGCGAGGAAAGCGACGCGTTCTTCACCTCCACGGTGCCACCGAGCTTCCCCGACACAACCGCGACGGAGACCCCGGTCGCATAGCTCGGGCCCCAAATGACCGGCACCCGGACATACTTGTCGTGTTCGAGCATCGCCGGATTCGACGGGGTCCGCAAATGCGACCAGGAGAGCAATTGACCGACGGAGCGTGGCTGCTCGGTATCCCAGATCCCCGTGAGGCTTTCATACACCAGCGGCGCCGTGACGAACGGGTTCTGCCAGGAATCGTGACGGTTCGTCCAGTTGCCGACCACCGTGGCGAATTTTCCAACCTGCACCGCCGCCCGCGTCTCTCCGCCCCACCTATACCTGAGGGCGTACTCGTCCAGTCGCGCCGTCACGGGTCCGTCGGAAGGATCGAATCCCCTGTCGCCCCGGGCCTGAAGGAAACCGTACAGGTGCTCACCCGCCTGCGCGTCCAGAAACAGCGAGAGCCGGGGCGAAAACAACGCGTGCCCCTCCGTGTCGATCAAAGCCGGCGCCGGGTGAGGGACGACGAAGCCCTCCAGGTCGAGCAGCCCTGCAAGCCGGGCGCGCACAACGCCGTCCGGCGTTGTCCATGACAATGCCTGCTCGGCGCGGTCCAGCGCGGCCTCCTGCGAGGCGGCCGGCAGCGTCGCTAGGACAAACAGGGGAAGCCAGGAGAGAGCGCGTTTCATGTTTGAACGACCGCCGCGCGCATCCGTCGGAACTCCACCTCGAACTCCGTCCAGTCCTCATCCGATTTCAGCAGCCGCACGTCTCCTCCGTGAAGTCTCGCCAGTTCACGCGCCAGGTTGAGCCCGAGGCCATAGCCCGGGACATTCTCACCCACGCCGCCGCGATGGAAACGCTCGAAGATCCGCTCACGAGCCGCAGGGGCGATCGGCCTGCCGGTATTCCCGATGCGCAGCCGCACCACCGCGTCCTCGTTCGTCGCAGAGATCACAATACGTCCGTTCCGCCGGTTGTATTTCCGCGCGTTCTCCAGCAGGTTTTGCAGGATGATCGGCGTGTAGCGACGCTCGCCATGAATCCGAAGCACCGGCGGCAGCCGGGTCTCCACCTGAAGATCCCCCGCGTCCGGCATCGCACCCAGGTCGTCGAGAGCCGCCGAGATCAGGTAGCCAAGATCGATCTCCTCGAGCTTCAGATGCAGCTGCCCCGAGTCCATCCGCGAAAGCAGCATCAGATCCTCTATGAGCGTCGAGAGTCGGTACGTCTGATGAATGAGCTCTGAGATGCGATTGCAGTCATCCGCCGAATTGGCCTCGTTCGAAAGCAGCTCCTCCAGTCCGGCCCGAAGCACCGCGACCGGGGTCTTCAGCTGGTGCGAGGCATCGGCCGAAAACCTGGCGGAACGCTCCGATTCGACGGCGAGCCTCTCGACCGGAGCGGAAAGCCGCGACGCGAGCATCCGGCTTGCGAACAGCGAGAGCCCGAGGAGCCCGGCGGCAAGCAAGCCGATGTTCCATCGCAGCCGGATCTTCCTGTCGGCAAACTGGTCGAGCGGATAGAGCGACAGCTCGAAGGTGGGCGCGTACCTCGAACCGGGGTTCAGCCGTTCGAAAAAGAGCAGATATCCCACTCCCGCCAGCTGCACCCTGCGGCTCCCGGCATCCACGTTGGCCGTTACGTCGATGACCTGCACGAGCGATCGCGCATCTTCGTCGCGCACACCCGGAAGCCACGCCCGGCCCTCCGTGAGGATCCCACGCCGCAACTCCCGCCCGCTCGAAAACGTCAAGGGCTCAAACCCAAGGACAAGGGCGGCGATCGGCTCGCCAGTCTCGGTGGAGATGATGGGGGTGGCGTACACCTCGTAAGGAGTTTCCATCCCCGGCGCCTCCGGCAGCAGGTAGCCGATCTGCTGGGTGCCGTCCAGGCCGCCCGGCAGGCCCAGCCGCGAGTCCACGGCGGTGCCCGCCCCCGCATCGACATCGCCCGGCGGTATCACGCGTCCGGCCCTGTCCAGGAACCGGTAGAACCGCGCGCGAAGCGTCCCGGAATGGGAATCCGACGAAGCCGCTGTCCCTGTCCCCGCGTCCAGCACGTCGCGAAGCTCATCCTGGGCGCTTGGATACAACAGGTCGAGTGCGTCGTCCTCCAGCGCCGCATGAATCCGCGGCTTCCGCACGAGCGCGCGGCAGCGCTCGACCAGCGCGGCGTGCCTGAGTGTCTGCTCGCGATGAACCACCGCGAGCTCCGCTTCGAACTCGCGCTGCAGTTCGAACTCGATGGTTGCCGCGAGCCTCCGCTCCGAGATGTAGAGGGCGAGCACGGCCACCGCGGACGCCACAAGCATCAACGCGACGAAGAGTTTTGTGCGAAACCCGTCCACCCGCCCGGCGCCGCTGTCGCCAGAGCTCATTGGAAGTCGATCCGAAGCGACTCCCCGTCGCGCAACTCAACGGGCTTCGCCCGCGTGGTCCGGCTGTCGATCCAGGCCTTGAGCACGTATTTTCCAGCGGGAAGCCCCTCGAGACGATAGCTGCCATCCGGCCTCGTTATCGTGAAATGCGGAGTCCCGAGCACGAGGATCAGGGCGCGCATGTGCTCGTGAATGTCACAGCGGAGAGTCACCAACCCGGGCGTGTCGAACACGACCGAAGGCTGCGGTTTCTCGTCCGTGCGATAGCGTCCCAGATCGAAGCGTTTCGCCGGCGAGAAGGAGAAGACGTTATGGTAGGTCGGATCGAGGTTTGGAAAATCGACGCGCGTGCCGACTTGGATCGGAAGCAGGCTGGGGACGAACATGAGTTCCTTCTGCGCGATCTGCCTGACGGGAAGCTCGGAAGCCGGAATCGGCGCGACACCTTCGAGGTAAACCACGGCCACGGGTGGATCCGTCGACAGAACACCGGCCTTCGACACGATCTCGTAACGCTGATTCACCACCGGCGCCGTCCTGGTGGCAGGCAACGCGACCGTGCCCTCGATGGTGGCCGCGCGGGAGATCCCGGCAGCCGCGAGAAGGGAGAAGCCGACGAAGAGGAATGGCGACCGTGGACGGTTCATTGCTGCGCCTGAACGGTGTAGCCGACGCTTCGAACCGTGTGGATGAGCGGCGGGTTAAAACCGGCATCCACCTTCCTCCTGAGCCGCGTGATGAAGACCTCGACGGTCCGCGTATCGTATTCGTGATCCCTCTGCCACACGCGCTCGCACAGCTCCGTTCGCGTGAACGGCCGGCCGGGTTCCTGCATCAGCACCTGAAGCACGTCGAACTCCCGTGGCGAAAGCGAAATCGGCCGCCCGGATCGGGAAACCCGCCGGACCCGCACGTCCATGACGAGGTCCGCGACATTCAGGACTTCCGTCGGACTGGGCACACCCCCGCGTCGCCCGAGCGCCTCCACCCGCGCGCAGAGTTCGTCGATCGAGAAGGGCTTTGCCAGATAGTCGTCCGCCCCGGCGTGCAGGCCCTTCACACGATTCTCCACTTCGGCGCGCGCCGTCAGGATAAGCACACGGGCCGGACTGTTCGCCGCCCGCAATCGCGCCAGCACGGCCATGCCGTCCAGCGACGGCAGGTTCAGATCGAGCACGATCAGGTCTGGAGGCGCAGCCAGCGCGGCCTGCAGGCCATCCTGGCCGTCGTGCCGGGCAACCGCTGAGTGGCCGTGGCGCGCCAAGGCCCGCACAATGTGCCCGGCCAGCTGGCGTTCGTCTTCGACCACGAGGATGCGCATTCGATTGTGGGTCCCGGGGATTCTGAAGCGGTGCACACCTTCTCCGCGCCACTCGTTTCGTCAAGTTCAGTGGAATCCGAAGCGAAGCAGTGACACAGAGGACACGGAGCTCCGACACAGAGTACACGGAGAAGACCTTAACCGATCGGGGCCCACACTGTTTCGTGCGGGTGAGAGTTGTCGCGCGGGCTTCCGGCTTGGCTCGGGTTGGGCCTCTGTGGCGGATTCGGCATTCAGGCTGATGACATTATGCGTTGGGCAGATCGCCACGGATGGCGGGGAGACCGGCCCGACGTCCGAGCGTTCATTTTACCTCGTACAACTCGACCAGCGCGACGCCGGTGCCGTCGTTCGCGCCGCTGACCACCGCGGTGTAGGCGCCGGGCGGAAGCGTGACCAGAAGCGCGGCGTCCTTCGACGCGGCATTCGAGATCGCGAAGGCGCCCACGGAATCGACAACCTGGGCGAGCGACGCCGCCCCGCCCCAGTTGTCGTTTTCGTACAGCTTGAGCCCGCTGAGCGTCCACACCTCGAGCTTTGGGTCGACCAGCGTGCCTCCGACGCCGAACTGCGCGAGCGCCGGGCCTGTGGCGCGGATCAACAGGGTCTTCGATGTCGTGCCACCCACGACAAAGCCGGCGATGAGCACACCGCCACCGGCGTTCACCTGCGCCCGCGCCGAAACGTTCACGAGCCGCGGCGTTGTCGCCGTGATGCTCGCCGTCGGCGTCGTGTCGTAGATTTCGGTGAGGACGATACCCGTGTCGGTGCCTTTGCCACCGGCAAGCGCGGTGTAAACGCCCGGGTTCAGGGTCGTGACGACTGCCGCGTCCAAGGAACTTGAATTCGTCCACGGAAATGCGGCAACCGAGGCGGCGGCCGAGGACACCGAGGTGCTACCGCTCCAGTTGTCGTTGGAGGCGACGACCGTCGTCGAGCCCAGCGGCTGGATCGCAAGCGTCGGATCGTTGATGGTGCCAGTCACGCCGAACCCCGCCAGTGCCGGACCACTCACGCGGACAAGCAGGGGCTTTCCTCCGGAGGCGCCCGCGCCACCGATAGAAAAGCCGACGTTGAGAATCTGGTCGCCCGCCCCCGAGCCCGTTCGCACCGAGATGTTCGTCAGCCTTCCGGCGTCTCCCGGAGCCACGGCGGCGACCGTCAGCGTCGCTGCGCCACTGGTCACACTGCCGCTCGAGTTGGTGGCGATCGCGGTGTAGGTTCCCGCATCGGCCGCGGTCGCTCCACGAATCAGCAGCCGCACGTCCGCGGCCCCGGCGACATCGGCGCCGTTCTTCTGCCATCGGTAGGCCGTCGCTCCCGTGGCGTTCGTCGTGAACACGACGGTATCGCCGGTCGCGATCGTCTGTGACGTCGGCTGCAGCGTGAACGCGGGCACGGGGCCACCACCACCGCCACCACCTCCGCCGCCTCCCGCCGCGTTGACGACGATCTGGTACGGATACATGGGGGACTCGACCAGCGTGCCGCCGGCTCCTTCGAACGCGCTCAGAGTCACGTCGAAGGTGCCTGCCGTCGTCGGCGTCCCTGTGAGCGTCAAGGTCGTCACGTCCACGAGCCCGGGCGTGGTTCTCCCCGAGAAACTCAGCCCCGGAGGCACCGAGCCGCCAATTCTCCACGAGAGGGGCGGAGTCTGTGTGCCGAGCACGGTGTAGGCGATGTTCACCGGGGAGCCGACGGTGACGCTGGTGCCGGTTTCGGTTCCCTGGCTGGGGGCAAGCGGCGTCGCGCCGGCAACCGACTGGATAGCCTCGAGCGCCGCGGCGGCCGCGAACACCGAGCGAAGCACCTGACCGAGAGGCGATGAAACGAGGGCGGCTTCCGCCTCGGCTGCAAAGGGCAGAGCTGGCAGACGTTGCAGCAACGCCAGAAGCGTCGCACCCGGCAACGTCAGTCGTTGAATTCGAAGCGTGTGGGTTTTCATGGGAAATTGGAGGATTTCTCACCCTAGTTGCAGCCGCAGCCGCTTCCTCCGATGCCACGGCCGCCCGACGCCGCTTCACGGGAGAAGTTGATGTGCTCCACGAACAGGGTTTCCAGCGGGTCACGATCCGGTCGCATCGCATACTCCGTGAATGCTTCGCGCTCCCACGGCTTCACAGGAGAGAGCGACGTTGCGCAGCCCGTCACGCCCAGCGACAGGGACAGGAGGATCAACACGGACGGGAGCTTCGGTTTCATCGTGCCCCCTCCGCCGCCTGCTCGGCGAGCAGCTGCCCGATCTGCCGGCGCATTTCGTCGAGTTGACCGTGAAAGCCGACATGCACGAAGCGCACCCGGCCCGACCGATCGACGAGATAGCTCGAGGGCATTGTCGGCACGCCCACCCGCGAGACCAGCTTCCGATCGTGGTCATGAACGACAACGAACGGCGCCTCGGTTCGTTTCAGGAAGGAAATCGCCGCCGCGGGCCGCTCGTCGATTCCAACCGCGACAATCCGGAGGCCGTGGGGCGAGAATTCCTGATGGAGCTTCGCGAGCGCGGTGAACG
>JAJYAR010000121.1 GCA_021779435.1 bacterium | reverse complement strand
GCGCCGAAGCGGACCGCGAGGTTCTGCTCGTGGACCTGCCCGGCGTCTATAGCCTGCTGCCCCGCTCGGAAGACGAACGCGTCACCCACGACGTACTCACCGGCCTGCGTCCCGGCATGGAGCCCGAGGCGGTCCTCCTCATCCTCGACTGCACCAATCTCGGCCGGCACCTGCTCCTCGCCGCTCCCATTCTCAACCTCAAGCTGCCGACGCTCGTGATCCTCAACATGGCCGATGATCTGCGCAACCGCGGCGGCCAAGTGGACGTGGCCAAGCTTTCCGCCGAACTCGGCGCCCCGGTTGCCCTAATCAGCGCCGCCTCCGGCGAAGGCGTCGAAAAGATCTATCAATTTATTCAGGGAACCGCGGCCGGCCGCGCCAAGGTCAAGGCGCCCCTCATTCAGCTTCCGGTCCTGCAGGACATCCCGAAGTGCCGCCGCTGGGCCTCCGAAGTCGGCGCCGGCGCCGCCTACCGCGCTCCCGAACCGCCCCGCTGGACCCGCCGCCTCGACGCGGTTTTCCTCCACCCCTGGGCCGGCCCGCTGATCTTCCTCGCCGTCGTCATCCTCGTCTTCCAGTCGATCTTCGCCTGGGCCACGCCGGTAATGGACGGAATGAAGACGATTGTCGAGGCCTCCGGCGAGTGGGTTGCCCCGCATATCCCGGTTCCCCTGCTCCGTTCGCTCGTGGTCGATGGCGTCTGGAGCGGCGTCGGCAGCGTGCTCGTCTTCCTGCCCCAGATCCTGCTGCTCTTCTTCTTTATAGGAATCCTCGAAGACTCCGGCTACCTTGCCCGCGCCGCCCTCATCGCCGACCGCACCATGCGCAAGTTCGGCCTGCAAGGCAAGTCCTTCATCCCGCTCCTATCCGCCTACGCCTGCGCCGTGCCGGCGGTGATGTCCGCGCGCACCATCGAAAACAAGCGCGACCGCATCGCCACCATCATGATCGCCCCGCTGATGACCTGCTCGGCCCGCCTCCCGGTCTACACCCTCATCATCGCCGCCTTCCTGCCGAATCGCCCGCTGCTCGGACCCATCCTCGGCGCACAGGCCGCCGCTCTGCTCGGCCTCTACGTGCTGGGCTTCCTCGCCGCTGTTCTCACCGCCCGTCTGCTGAAGTCCTCCATCCTCAAGAGCGGCGGCACGCCCTTCGTGCTCGAAATGCCGCCCTACCGCTGGCCCACCTTCCGCTCCATCGGCCTGCGCCTGCTGGACCGCTCCCGCGTCTTCCTCCGCAAAGCAGGCACCGTCATCCTCGTCGTAGCAATGCTTCTCTGGGTCGCCGCCCATCTTCCGCTTCACAACGGCAAGGCGCCGGAGATCGCCCAAAGCTTCGCCGGCCAGATCGGCCACGTCATGGAGCCGCTCATCAAGCCGCTGGGCTTCGACTGGAAAATCGGCATCGGCCTGCTCACCTCGCTCGCCGCCCGCGAAACCATCGTCGCCACGCTCGGAACCATCTACGGCATGGAAGGCGAAGCCGCCTCGCACGGTCTCCAGCAGGCGCTCCATACCGACCTCACTCCCGGCGGCGCCCTCGCCCTGCTCATCTTCTTCGCCTTCGCCATGCAGTGCATGTCCACGCTCGCCATCGTCCGCCGCGAAACCGGCGGCTGGAAGTGGCCGGCGGTGCAGTTCGCCTACATGGGCGTGCTGGCCTACATCGGAGCGTTCCTGGCCAACCAGCTTGCCGGCGGCGCGGTCACGCGCCTCATCGCTTTCCTGCAATAAACTGGTCCGCGCCGGCGCCTTTGCTAGGATGAGAGTTCCCATGCACGAACTGATCATTCTGGGCTCCGGCTGCGCCGGAAATACAGCGGCGGTCTACGCCGCGCGAGCGAATCTGAAGCCGATCGTCGTCTCCGGCCACGAGCCCGGCGGCCAGCTTTCCATCACCTCGCTCGTCGAAAATTTCCCCGGCTTCCCCGAAGGCATCCAGGGGCCGGACCTGGTCGAAAACATCAAAAAGCAGGCCCAGAACTTCGGCGCCGAGTACCTGCACGGCACGGTCGACGAAGTGGACCTGTCGAAGCGCCCGTTCCGCATCCGCATCGACGGCGAATGGCGCGAAACGAAAGCGCTCATCGTCGCCACCGGAGCCTCGGCCAAATGGCTGAACCTGCCCAACGAGCAGAAGCTCATCGGCCACGGCGTCAGCTCCTGCGCCACCTGCGACGGCTTCTTCTACCGTGGCCGCAAAATCATGGTCATCGGCGGCGGCGACTCGGCTATGGAAGAAGCGTCGTTCCTCACCCGCTTCGGCGAGTCCGTCACCCTCATCCATCGCCGCGACGAGTTCCGCGCCTCGAAGATCATGCTGGACCGCGTGCGGCACAACCCGAAAGTGCGCATCCTCACCAACACCATCGTCGAGGACGTCTTCGACATCAGCCAGAACCTCGTCACCGGTGTGAAGCTGAAGAACCTGCGCACGGGTGAAGTCTGGGACGAGGCGGTCGACGGCTTCTTCGTCGCCATCGGCCACCAGCCGAACACCGCGCCCTTCCGCGGCCAGATCGAACTCGACGATGACGGCTACATCGTCTCCAAAGGCGGCGCGCGCACCAGCGTCACCGGCGTCTTCCACGCCGGCGATGTCCAGGACCGCGTCTACAAGCAGGCCGTCACCGCCGCCGGAGCCGGCTGCATGGCCGCCCTCGAAGCCGAAAAGTTCCTCGAAGCCGAAGCCCACGCCCACCGAGACTGACCGGGTGCGGATGGGCCGCGTGCCTCAATGCGGGAATTCGATGGTCGCGTCCGTGGTGAACTTGCGGTAATCGCTATACTGCGCCAGGTACCTCCCTCCGAGGGACCGGGTTACTGGCTGCCTTGCGATCACCTTCGCGGGCAACGGATAGACGCCGCCCGCGATCTCGACCTCCCGATAGACGATCTCAACCGTCAACGTTCTCGGCGGGCGAGTGGCGTAGCGGAGCCGAAGCTGTAGTCGGAGAACTTCGAAACTCACCGGATCGATCCACGCCTTCCCGGAGTCGCGATAGGGAACGGCTCGGCCTTCGATCTGTATGAACAATCCCGGATCCCTGGGTTTCGAAACAAAGAAGACCACCAGCGCCGGCTTCCCTTCGATCCATTCCCGGGGCCCCAAATGGTAGGTCTGGTGCCGCGGCGCGTGCGCTCCAATTACGGTAGCTAGCGCCGAACTGAAGCCACCGCCAAACGAAAACAGATCGTCATAATGCCAACCTTTCGGGGGCGGATGTCCGTTCACGGTTTTCACCACGCGGCTTTCCCGGAACTTCAGGTCCGTACTGGGGTCGGGAACCTGGCGGCCGGTGAAACGGGAAACGACTACCACTGGTTTCTGCGGCCAACCCCGGATGAAGCTTCGGGAAACAACTTTTTCGAAGCAGATGAAATCCGGCAGGTTCGCTTTCAGGCGCTGGAACTGCTCCTGCGCCCGCCGCACAACCTCGTCCACGCCCAGAGCTGGCGCACCGCCGGCAGCCTCATACGCGGGAAGCGACTGTGCGAATACCATAGCCATTAGCGCGACCCGCGGGACGGCTGCCAAGCTCGCGCGCGCACGGTTTGAGCTAAGGGGATCCAAGTGTACGATCCAAAAATGTCTCGATGTCCTGATCGGCCCGGGCCAATCCGCCGGCGGAAAATCTATGACCCTCCCCAGGGAAAATGCGCGTCTCGCAGGAAAATCCACGCAGTTCACACAACGCGGCCAGTTGCCGGACATTATACGGCGGGATGACCGAATCCCGGGCGCCATGAATCATCAATAAGGGAGGCAGCCGCTGTGCCCACCGGCAGCCGTCAGGCATGCTTCCGCTCCAATCGACGACCCCCGCAAGGTCCGGCGCAATCGCGGCCGTGCACAATGCGACCGATGCCCCGAGGGAATAGCCTACGATCGCGATCCGGTCCGTGGAGATTCCGGCCGAGGACTTCACGAACCCAAGCGCGTCACGCACCGTGCCCGACCAGATCCCATAGTGACGTTCGGGCCGGCTGGCGCTGCCCTTCGTCGCGTCGAGGTAGTGCGGAAGGTATACACTGCGGCGCGAGCTCACGAACGCTTCCGCCAGACGCGCATACGGCATACCGGACGCTTGCTCTGCTCCCGAACCATAGAGCAGGATGACCGCGGCGCCCCTTGCGGGAGCGGCGCGGGGGATCCACGCCTCGATCGCTATCCTCCCGGACTGGCTCTGAAAACTGAGGCGCTCATGCCGCGCTCCCACGGCTCCCAAGGAAGCTGGAATGAGCAGAGATGCGAGCGCTCGCGCGTGCATGGTGGGACTGTCTTGCACAGTGTACTGCCGCACGCTGGCCGCTCGCTACCCTTCGCAGTCGACCTGGTGCGCCGCCGCAGGCGGCGCCATCCGCGCGATCGCCGCGTGCAGATGAACGGCCCGTTGCGCGCTCGCCTGAATATCCCGGCGAAGCGACCGCGCCCGCTCCAAAGCAATTTCCCCCTCCTGAAGCGCGGCGCGAAGCCGGTCCGGCAGAGACGGCGGACAGGTGGACGGGTCGAGCGACGCCAGCGCCGTGACCGCGGCCGCGCGTTCGGCAAGCAGTTCCGCAACCGGAGCGCCGGGAACGCGGCACTCGGCCGCAAGCCGCGCCGTCGCTCGCTCGATCGCCCCCGTGGCCCGCTCCCACGCCGAGCCCGCCATCAGCCGCCGCTCCCCGTGCTCGCGTTAATGGGCCCGTTGAACCCGCTCAACCCGGCCTGCTGCTGCTGCGCGCCAAATAAAACGTAATCCAAACTCTGGATCGTCGCCGTAAGCTGCTGCTGCTGGCTCTGCATGTTCGCAATCATCGTGTCCGCCGCCGCAAGTTGCTGCTGCATCGCCGTCTGCTGCGCCTGCAGGCGGGTCGTCAGCGTCTGAATCTGGTTGTTCAGGTCCGTGTTGGTCTGATCGATCCCGTTCTCGGCGTTGATGATCATCCCGCTTACCGGGTCCGAAACCTGCGTAAAGCTCTGCGCCAGCCCGGCCAGACCGCTCGTGGCCGAGCCCAGGAACTGAAACGCGCCGGTGATCTGGCTCGGGCTGAGCGCGTTGAACGTGTTCTGGTCGAACGACATCTGCCCGCTCGCGTCAAACGTGATCCCCAGGTCCGACAGGCTCTTGATCGAGCCCGTGCCCTGATACGCGCTCAACTGCTGCATGTCCGATTCAAGCGTCGTGATGATGATGTTGCCGCTCAACGCCCCCGCCGCCGGGCCGACCTGCTGGCCGATCTGGCTCACCAGGTTGTTGTAGCTGCTGACGAAATTCTGCAACGCGCCGGACAACTGCGTAGGGTCGGTGGTCAGCGAGACGGTCGTCGACCCGGCCGATGTACCCACGAGATTGAACGTCACGCCGGAAGCCAGGTCGTTGATCGTGTTCGTCGAACGAGTCACCGGGATGCCGTCGAAGGTGAAGCTCGCGTTCGTACCCTGATGGTTGCCCGTGATGAGGTTCGTGTTCGTCCCGCTCGGGTCGTCCATCAGCTTCAGCGTCGTGGCGCCCGTGTTCGTCGCCGAAATCGACAGATAATCGGGGTTGGTCGCGTTGCCGGTGGTAATCACCGAAGCCGTCGCTCCGGCATTGAGATTATTGATCGCGCTCACCAGCCCGTTCAGGTTGTTCTCCTGGGATGTCAGATTGATCGTGTACGTGTTCGAGCCCACGATCAGATTCAGCGTGCCCGTGCTCGACACCTGCGCGGTCGTGGAATTCGCGTATCCGGAGACGGAGGTTTCCGACGCCGCGCTCGCAAGCGACGTGATGTTGCCGATCGTGTAGCTCGCTGGAGCCGTCGCCCCCGTGTCGGTGGCCGTCACCACGCTCGAATTGGAACTCGAAGCCGACAGCGCCTGCGTCGTGGCGAGCGACCCAAGGCTGTTCAGGCTGCTGGTCATCGCCGCCACGTACGGCTCCAGCGCAATGAGAGCCTGTTTCTGCGCCAGTTGCTGGGCCTGCTGGTTCTGAAGCTGCCGAATCGGAATCTGGCCGATCTGCTGCGCGTGACTCAGAATGGTCTGAAAGTCGTTGGAGAACGTGCTGACACCGGTAAAAACCAGCGGGGCAAACACGTTGGCCGTTGAAGTGGACGTGCCGGTGGAAGATGTCGACATCGCGCGCGCCTCCTGCTTCGCGCCTGATCGTCTTATCGGCGGACGCGCCCGCCGCCTTTAGCGGAAAATCCGCCCGGACGAACCCCTACTCGCGAGGCTCGCGCGCAAACGCCTGCAGGAACCCCTCGATCGTCCGAACCACCGTTTCGCTGCTCGAATGCTCCCGCAGCGGGATTGTGGTGGCCATACACGACAGCGACACAAGGACCGACCGGTTGTTGAGCTCGATCAGCTCGTCATGCCGCATCGAGGCGATCCGGGAAACTTCCACGCGCACGTCGTGCAGCCGGACCGGCCGCTGCAGGATCGCCACCAGAGCCGGCCCGTGCCAGCGATGGAGTTGGTCCGCGCCGGCCAACTGCTTCGCCAGCTGCCGCGCGCACGACAGCAGAACCCGGTCTCCCACCGCGTACCCGTATCGGGAATTGATCGCATCGAGCCGGTCGAGCCGGAAAACCGCCACATAGCCCGCCTCCTGGCTGCCGCCGGCAAGCAAGGCCCCAATCTCGGCCACCGCGGTAGCGCCGTCCGGCAACCCCGTGACCGGGTCCAGGTGACGCTCCGGTTGCGAGCAGACCGAGGTCAACTGCCCCCGCAACTGGTCGGCGAGCTCGGCCGCCTGCTTTCTCTGCCGCGAATTCTCCTCCGCCAACGCCTGGAGCGACTCGTTCAACCTTGCCCGGATGAGCACCAGTTCGTCCAGCCGCGAGGCGTTTTCGATTTCTTTCTCGATCCCGCGAAGCTTGCTCGAAGCCGTGTCGCTGGCCTGGGAAACCTCCAGCAAGGAGTGCGACAGCATCCGCAGAATCTGGCGAAACTCCTGCCCCTGATTTCGCACATACGCCTCGATGCCGCGGTTGTACACGTCCATCGAGTGCACCGCCTCGCCGCTGAGCAATAGCGCGTGCGCCGTCGATTCGGCCTGCTCAACTTCCAGGCGGATATTGCGCACCCCGTCGCGGAACGCCGCAAACTGGCCCGTCTCGCAGTTGACCGCATGAAGGGCGATCGCCTCGAGCAGCAGGGACGCCAGGCGGAAAAAAGCCGGATCCCCCGAGTCGCGCTGCCCCTCAAGAAGCCGTTTTATCGAAATCATACGGTCGTGGGCGATTTCCTTCCGGGCCGGGGCCTTCCCGCCCTCTTACTCATCGGTGGAACGGCGCGCGAACTTTAGCGGCCCCGGACCGGCCCCGGTCACTCCGTCTGACGCCCGTATTCGTTCGAGATCGCCAGCCGCGAGAAGTAGTCGAACACAATCTTCCCCGCCCCCGGCACCGGGTTCGCGCCCGGATCCAGATACGCCGACATCACCGTAACCGCAAACGGACGGTGCGCAAGAAACACCACCGCGGTCTCGCACCGCACCTCATCCAAACT
>JAJYAR010000120.1 GCA_021779435.1 bacterium | reverse complement strand
CGCGATCTTACCCACAAACCCTGGCCCCTGCTCAGCGTAAAAGGGCAAGAACGAGTAATACCGCTCCTGTAAGTGGCGCTCAGGATACACTAACTTAAGCAGCTTACTCACCCCCGCCCCGGCCCGCTCGGCCCGCAGCAGAGCCTCCCGCGCCACCTTCTTCTCCATCTTTTCGAGCTGGTAACTCATCTTCGCCCCGCTGCGACGCAGGGCTTTCACTAGCGTCGGATCCAGCCCGAGCGTCGCCGCCTCGAGCTTCGCGATCAGCTCCCCTTGCCGCCGCCGCGCCACCGCGTACTCCTCCTTCAATCCCGCCGGCACAAGCGTCCGCGCCGCCGCCTCCCGCACCTCCGCTTCCGGCCGAAGCAGACCTGGCACGCTCAGCCCGAACTTCTCCATCCGCTCCGCTTCCGCCGCCGGCACAAACGTAAACGAAGCCCGCGGCACAGCCACCGGCATCCGCCCGAGTAACTCGCGGTAAATCACTTCCGCCTGCGCGAAGTAAGCCGTCTCCGCCGGACCGCCCGCATAGGCAATCGTCGGCAGTAAGTAATCCTGCATCACCGGCCGCAGCACCGCGTTCGGCGACAGCTTCTCCGCCTCCCCGGCTAACTCGTCCGTCCCAAACTCGCGCTCGCCCGCGCTGTATCGCCTGTCCCGCACGCGCAGCGTGTGCCGGTTGTTCCCCTCGATCCGGAAAAACAGCGACGTCTCGGGCTCGATCAGCACCTGCGCATGATATCCGGCCGCTTCCAGCTCCCGCGCCCGCTCCCGCAGCTTCGCGTTCAGCCCCGGCGCCACTTCCACCGCCGCCCGCAAGAACGGCGCAGCCAGCTCCCGGATTCCTTGTTCGAGAGGGTCCACGTAGAGGAACTCATACGGACGCAGCATCTCGGCGAGCATCTGCCGGAAAGCCGCCATCAGCGTCACGCCCGGCCGGTAGGCCCGCCGCGCCATCTCCCGTGCTTCCTCGCCAAACGGCATCCGCCCGATCGCTCGGGCCAACTCGTCATCCGGAACCCGCCGGACAACGCGAGTTCCCACCATCTGTCGCGGCCCGCCCTCGGCCTCCATCCGCAGACTCACCGGCTCGTGCCCGCCGCCGAATACATGACAGTGGTCGACCTCGGCGAAATCGTGGTCCTCCGACGGCGCCCAAAACACCGGCACCGCCCGTATTCCTCCATCGCGCAGCGCTTCCGCGAGTTTCACCACCGTCAGCGCCTTGTAAACCGTGTAGGCCGGCCCCGTGTACAGACCCAACTGCTGGCCGGTCACAACCGCTACTGTCCCCGGCTTCGCCAACTCCTCCAGCAGCGGCGAACCCGCGTTCGTCTTCCGCAGCGCCTCTACCAGCGCCGCCCGCCGCGCCTCGGGAAAATCCATCCCTTCCGCCGCCCGCTTGTACGATTCGAAATCGTGCGGGTTGAACGCATAGAACCGGCTAACCCGATCGAAATGATACTGATAGTCGGCGAACAGCCGCGATGTGCCGGGAATTTCGGTGTATCGGAGACAGTGCGTTTCCATGAATGGCCGTTGTGCGGTTCTCTCCGGGCGCCGCAACCGCGCACACGCCCTTTCAATCGATGAACGAAACCCGTCCAAAGTTCCGAACAATTCCTCCGGCCCAATCTGACAAAATGAAGAAAACCATGGACGACCAGGAGTTCCAACGCCAAGCCGGCGCGGCGCTCGAAGCGCTCCACCGCCGCCTGACCGATGCTTCGGAAAACGCGGACTTCGAACCCGATTTTAACGCAGGCGCGCTCACGGTTGAATTCGATGATCCACCCGCGAAGTTCGTCGTCAGCCCCAACTCGCCGGTCCACCAGATCTGGCTGTCGGCGCAGTCGAAGAGTTTCAAGTTCTCCTGGGACGCCGCCCGCGGCGCGTTCACTCTGCCCGAAACCGGCGAAACGCTCGACGAAGTTATCGCGGCGGCTATCTCGCGCCAGCTTGGAGTAGCCATCGAGTTGTAATGCCCGGCGTCTACATCGCCTATCCTTTCTGCGCGCAAAAATGCACTTACTGTAACTTCGCCTCCGGCGTCCTGCCTCGCGACTTGGAAGCCCCGTACGTCAACGCCCTCCTCCGCGAACTCCGCGCAACCGCGTGGCCGTGGACGCCCGAAACCGTTTATTTCGGCGGCGGCACGCCGAGCCGTCTCGACCCCGGCTCGCTCGGCGCGGTGCTTGCCGCCATTCCCGGCCGGCCCTATCTGGAAGCCACGCTCGAAGCCGCCCCCGCCACCTTCCCCCACTCCCACGCCGCCCTCTGGCGCGAAGCCGGCATCAACCGTGTCAGCCTCGGCGTCCAGTCTTTCGTCGAAAGCGAATCCCGCCGCTCAGGCCGCCGCCACACCGCGCAAAACGTCGCCGAAGACGTCGCTGCCCTCCGCCGCGCCGGCATCGAAAACTTCAATATCGACTTGATCGCCGGACTCCCCGGCCAAACCGCCTCTTCCTGGCGCGCGTCGCTCGAACAAACAGCCCGCCTCGCCGCGCCTCACGTCTCCGTCTACATGCTCGAAATCGACGAGGACAGCCGCCTCGGCCGCGAAGTCCTGTTCAACGGCGAACGCTACGGCGCGCCGGACGTTCCCTCCGACTCCGCCATCGCGGATTTCTACGAAACCGCCGTCGCCTTCCTCCACGCCGAAGGCATCGAGCGCTACGAGATCTCGAACTTCGCCCGCCCAGGCTTTGCCTCGCTCCACAACCTGAAATACTGGCAGCTCGCGCCGTACCTCGGCTTCGGCGCCGACGCCCATTCCTTCGACGGCATCTCGCGCTGGGCCAATGTCGAAGATGCGGCCGAATATGTCCGCCTCGTTGAAGCCGGCCTTACCCCGCGCACCGCCCCCGAACCCGCTCACTTGAGCGAAGAGAAATTCTTCGTCAGCCTGCGCCTGGCCTCCGGCATCCGTCCCACGCCCGACGAACGCGAAAGATACTCGGCGCCGCTCCACCGCTTCCTCGCCGAAGGACTGCTCGAAGAACGCGACGGCGCGCTCCGCCTGACCAACCGCGGCGTTTTACTATCGAACGAAGTCTTCCAGGAGTTTCTCCAACCATGTCAGCTCTGATCGATCTCCGCAGCGACACCGTCACCCGGCCCTCGCCCGAAATGCGCCGCGCCATGATGGAGGCCGAAGTCGGAGACGACGTATATCGCGAAGACCCGACCGTCAACCGCCTCGAGCAGCGCGCCGCCGAAATCCTCGGCAAAGAAGCCGCTGTCTTCGTGCCCACCGGCACCATGGGCAACACCATGGGCATCAAGGTGAACACCCATCATGGCCAGGAAGTCATCTGCGAAGCTCGCGCCCACGTGATGGACTGGGAACTCGCCATGATGGCCTGGTTCGCCGGCTGCCTCGCCCGCCCCATCCGCGCCGAAGACGGCATCCTCCGCTGGTCCGCCATCCAGGACCACCTCCGTCCCAACGGCCCCAACTGCGCCGGTACCGGATGCATCGTCATCGAAAACACCCACAACATGGCGGGCGGCGCTGTCACGCCTATCGACGTTGTCGAGGAAATCTGCCACGAAGCCCACGCGCGCGGGCTACGCGTTCACATGGACGGCGCGCGCATCTTCAACGCCGCCACGGCGCTCGAATGCAGCGCCGCCGGCATCGCCCGCCACGCCGACACCGTCATGTTCTGTTTATCGAAAGGTCTCGGCGCGCCCGCCGGTTCCCTGCTCTGCGGCCGCGCGGCCGACATCGCGCAGGCCCGCCTCTACCGCAAGCGCCTCGGCGGAGGCATGAGGCAAGCCGGAGTCCTCGCCGCCGCCGGCCTCATCGCGCTGGAAAAAATGCCCGCCCGCCTCCACGAGGACCACTCGAACGCCGGCCATCTCGCCGAGCGCATCTCGCGCATCCCCGGCCTCCGCATCGACCCCAAGCGCGTCGAGACCAACATCGTCATCTTCGAAGTGGCCACAGACGATCTAACGCCCGCCGCCGTCAGCGCCAAACTCAAAGAGCGCGGCGTCCTCATCAACCCCGTCGGAGGCGCGCGCCTCCGCGCCGTCACCCACTGCGACGTCACCCGCGAAAACTGCGGCCAGGCCGCCGGGGCGCTCGAAGAAATTCTGGCGGCAACAGGGCTCGGCAAATAGCCGTCGGCGATCGGCAATCGGCGCTTGGGGCCCCAAGCAGGCCGTCCGCTGCCGGTAGCAATTGGCCACTCTTCCAGCAAATTCTCCATCAGTCCCATCCGTGCCGCTCCAGATGGCGGATGAGATCCGAGCGCTTCACGCCGGAACGGTCAGAGTCTCCCGAATGACCTCGGCCCCTTTGAGAGACTACTCGGAAAGTACACGATTCGCTTCCAGAACCATCCTGACCGCTTCCTCCTGCGTCTCGCCCTGGGCGTTCGCCCCCGGCAATCCCTCCACGAAGGCGACATACCCTTCGGGAACCTTCATCTACACAGCCGTAAAAGTCGCCTGGGCCATACGCTGTAGCGATACCAATTCACCGCTATTCTTCCCGCAACACCTCCATCGGATCCAGCCGCGACGCCCGCACCGCCGGAATCGCCGTCGCCCCTAAAGCCACGCCCATCATCGCCAACACCGCCCAGCCGAACGCCACCGGGTCGTCCGGCATCACCCCGTACAACATCCCCGCCATCAGCCGCACCGCCCAAGCCGCCAACCCCAGCCCCGCCGCCATCCCGATGCCCGCCACCGCCATCCCACGGCTCGCGAATCGAAGCGCAACTTGCGCCCTCCCGGCCCCCAACGCAATCCGCAGCCCGATCTCCTTCCGCCGCCGCTGCACAACGTACGTCAAAGTCCCGTACATCCCCACGCACGCCAGCATGAGCGCCGTCAGCGCGAACAACCCCAGCAGTTCCGCCCGCAGACGCACGTCCCCATACGCCTCGCGCAAGTCCCGCTCGAGCGGCGCTACATCATACGCCGCCCGCGCCGGCTCGATTTCCTTCAACTTCCGCCGCACCTCCGGAGCCAACGCCGCAGGTTCCCCCGCACTCCGCACCAGGTAAAACCGCCCCGGATCGATCGGCGCCCCGCACCAGTACACTACCGGCTCCGGCGCGCGGTCCAACCCCGCCTCCCGCGCATCTCCCACCACCCCCACAATCGCCCTCGGCCCAAATCCATACGGATCCACGCGTTCCGCCAGGTGCCGCCCGATCGCCGTCCTCCCGTCGTAGTAGGCCGACACAAAACTTCGGTTCACCACCACGCCTGTCCCCTCCGGCCGCACATCGCACCCGCTTCCCACCAGCACCGGAATCCGCATGGTCTCGAAATATCCGCTCGAAACATATCGCGCCTCCGCCGTCACGCGCCGCTCCGGCTCAAATCCCGAGTCCGGGCTCGTCAGCTCCAACGGATACTCGACCGGCACACCCGGCAAAAACGCCGACGCCGACGCCGCCTCCACCCCCGGCATCGCTCGCAGCGCATCAAGCGTCTGGTTCACGCGGCTCATTAGCCGGGCAACGTCGCCAGTCTCCCCATACCCTCCCGTCAGACGGAACGCCAGCACATGCCCAGCCTCGAACCCCGGTGACACCTCCGTCATCGCCACAAGACTTCTCACCAAGAGCCCCGCTCCCGCAAGTAGGCACACCGCCAGCGCCACCTGCACCCCGACCAGCACCCCCTGCGCCCGCCCGCCGCGCGAAACCTCCGCCCGCCGTCCCTGCGCAAGCCGTCCCGCCGGAGCCGCAAACCCCGACCGCACCGCCGGATACAGCCCCGAAATCAGCGTCACCCCCACCGCGCACGTCGCCGCGTAGGCAAACACGCGCCAGTCGAGCCCGATCTCGCCAATCCGGGGAATCGACGCCGCCATCGACTTGAGCCCCCGCCCGCACCCGAGTGCTACCACCAGCGCCGCCGCGCTTCCCGCCAAAGCCAATATCAGACTCTCCACCATCACCTGCATCGCCACCGCCGCTCGCGACGCGCCCAATGAATATCGCAGCGAAAACTCGTGGCCTCGCTCTAGACACCGCGCCAGCAAGAGCGACGAAACATTCACGCAGGCAATCAGCAGCAGCAGCGTCACTCCCGTGAACAGCAGCCAAAGCGAAGCCCGCTCGCCGCCGATCGCCGTCTCCCGTAGCGACTCCATCTTCACGCTCAGGTCCGCGTCCGTCACCGGGTATTCCCGCCCCAGGCGCTTCTGCACCAAGCGAAGATCCGTCCTCGCCTGCCCCTCCGTCACGCCTCGCTTCCTCCGTCCGATCGCCGTGAACCACGTCTCCCGCCGGTCCTTCGCGTACGGCGCGTCCGGCGCGTTCACGAACCACAGGTCTACGCTCTCATCGGGAAAGGCGAACCCCGGCGGCATCACCCCGATCACCCGCGCCGACTTCCGGTCCTTCATCAACGGCTGCCCGATCACCCCCGGGTCCCCGCGATAATGCGTCCGCCAGTACCGGTCGCTGATCAACACGCTCATGGCCGTGGACCCGTGAAAGTGCTCGTCCGCCGGCGCGAAATCGTGGCCGATCTCCGGCTCCACGCCCATCACTTCGAGAAACCGGGGCGCCACGATCGCCCGCTTCAGCCGCACCGGCAGCGGGCCCGTCGCGTCCACCGCATCCTCGACGTAATACCCGCTGATCGCCTGGAACGTCCGGTTCATCCGGTTCCAGTCTTCCAGCCTTGACGGCGCCACCGGCCGTTGCGGATTCTTCAGCTTCGCCCGCCACTCATGGAGCACTTCCAGCCGGTCCGGCGCCGGATACGGCAGCGGCCGCAGCAGCACCGCGTCAATCGCCGAAAACACCGCCGTGTTCGCCCCGATCCCCAGCGTCAGCGTCGCAATGACGGCAAGGGAAAACGTCCAGGCAGCCCGCGGCGTGCGCACCGCGTATCTCGTGTGCGTCCACGCCGCGTCCCACACCGGGATCCGGTGCACGTCCCGCACTTCTTCCTTTACTCGTTCCGCGCCGCCGAACTCGAGCCTCGCTTCGCGCCGCGCCTCCGCCTCGCCCATCCCGCCCGCCATCTTCTCTCGGGCTAGCTCTTCCAGATGAAACTCGATCTCCCGGTCCAACTCCGCCGCCCTGGGCTTCCGCAGTGCCCGCAACCACCAGCGCATCGCCGCCTCCTACTTCCCGGCTTCGAGAATCAACTGCACCGCCCCGGCCAGCCGGCCCCAGTTCGTCTCCTCGGCCGCAAGCTGCTTCCGCCCCTTCGCCGACAGCTTGTAGAACTTCGCCTGCCGCCCGCTCTCGCTCTCGCCCCACTCCGATTCGAGCCACCCCTTCTTCTCCAACCGGTGCAGCGCCGGATACAACGACCCCTGTTGTACCTGCAGCACCTCGCGCGAAATCTGCCGGATCCGCACCGAAATCCCATACCCATGCACGGGCCCCAGCGCCACCACCTTCAGGACCAGCATGACGGCGCAGGTGATTGCAGTTCTGCCCAGTGGGAACCTCGTTCTCGAGGCGCAGCGCAAGATATTCATGAATAACCAGCATGAAGAC
>JAJYAR010000119.1 GCA_021779435.1 bacterium | reverse complement strand
ATGCCGGCGGCGTGGCGCCGGCGGCGGCCATTCTCAGCATCCGGGTGACCGACGACTCCGGCGTGTCGGATGTCTTCTCGCTCGCAAAGGCGATCCTGGCAGCCGTGGACGCCGGCGCGAAGATAGGGAACATCAGCATGGGCAGGTACGGAACCAGCCCGGCCATGACATCCGCGATCACGTATGCGCTTAATCAGGGCGCGGTCGTGGTGGCCGCCGCCGGCAACGACCAGGCGGCCCAGCTCTCGTGGCCAGCCGCCGATCCACGCGTCGTTTCGGTTGCGGCGGTCGACCGCGCCGAGCAGCAGGTGGTATTCTCCAACTCCGGCCCGCAACTGAAACTCAGCGCTCCCGGCTACGGCGTCCAGACCGCCTGGTCGAATGGGAGCCGCGCCTATGTCGACGGGACCTCGGCCAGCGCGCCGCTCGTTTCCGGCGCCGTCGCCGCGCTGATGTCTCAGAATCCTGCTTACACGGCCCAGGACGCCGTCCGTCAGCTTACGACGACCGCAAGCGACGCCGGGGCGCCCGGCTCCGATCCCGCGTTTGGGTACGGCATCCTCAACCTCGGCTGGGCCATGAATGCGACGAACCCCGCCTACGTGGACACCGCCGTTTCGAGTCACTACTACAATCCGGAAACGCAACAGCTGGAATTCGTCGTGCAGAACCGCAGCGGCCAGACGGTTTCGGGCATGTCGCTTGGCATCGCTGTCGGGAAGTCCGCAACGACGAAGCTCATCGAGGCGCTCGCCCCGGGGGCCTCCGAGGTGGTTTCGATTCCAGTGCCCGAAGGGGCCACCGCCGGCACTGCATTGACCATCTCGACGACGCTGACCAATCCGCCCGGCGTCGTGGACAAGGTTCCGGCGAACAATAGGCGCTCAAGCGTCCTGACTCGCACGACGGCCCAAGGCGCCGGATCGACTTCGGACTGAGTCTCCGCGGATGCGTCACGCGCATCCGCACGGTCGGCGTATCTTCACGACATTTTCCCGGATGTGGGCTCGCCTTTCGTCTCGGGATCGTTTGCCTGTGCGCGCTTCCGCTTCAACTGCATGAAATTCGAACATTTCGCCCTCAACGTTTCGGACGCTCCCGCCCAAGCCCGCTGGTATGTTCAGCATCTCGGCTTCAAGGTGGTCCGGTCGCGCACCGACGCTCCGTTCACGCATTTTCTCGCGGATGAGACAGGGAGGGTGGTGGTCGAGCTTTACACGAATCCCAAAGCGGCGATTCCCGATTATGCGGCACAGCATCCGTTGGTCTTTCACGTGGCTGTGGTTGCCGGAGACGCCCGGGCGGAGTGCGCGCGGCTGCAGAAGGCCGGGGCGACAGCGTTTCTTGAAGAGCCCCAGCCCGACGGCTCGATGCTGATCATGATGCGAGACCCCTGGAACGTCGCGCTTCAGCTCTGTCAGCGTACGAACCCAATGCCGATGCCCTGAGCCCCGCCACCGGGGCCGCAGGTCTCGTGTAACCTAATAGGTTACACGACGGATTGCTCCACCAGAGGGGCCAAAGGCATCGTGTAACCTATTAGGTTACACGCGCTCGTCGCAAATTCGCATAGGCCGGGCACCGTGCCCATCGCGGTCGTACTATGGCGTGCGCCCTTGCCGCACCGTTGTGAGCTCTCCCGACCGGCCTCCGGCCCAAAAGGACCCGAACCTTGCCTCGGTCGTCGACCGAAACATCGCCGCGCTGATCGCCCGGCGAAAACAGTATGAGCGCGCACGCACCTGGACCGAGCGCATCGCGGACGCGATCGGCGGCTTCGCCGGAAGCCTCGCCTCAGTTTACGTCCATCTCGCGTGGTTTGGGACCTGGGTGATCATCAATCTCGGATGGACGCCGCTGAAACCGTTCGACCCGTCGTTCGTTGTTCTGGCCATGGTGGCCTCGGTTGAGGCGATCTTCCTCTCCACCTTCGTGCTGATGATGCAGAACCGGCTGGCGAACCTCGCGGAGCAGCGGGCCGAACTCGACCTGCAGATCAGCCTGCTGTCCGAACACGAGATCACGCGCATGCTGCAATTGGTTGCCCTGATCGGCGAGAAATTGGGGGTCAACCTGAAGGATCCCGAGTTCGAGCGACTCAAGCAGGAGGTCGCTCCCGAGCAGGTCCTCGAACGAATGGATGCAGCCCAATCGAATCCGGCGCAGCCGGAATGACCGGCTCTGCGCGTCCCGCTTTCCGTCAGCAGACAGCCAGGCGGAATCCTGCTGGAACCCGCCTGGCGAACCTCACACCTCAGGCTCAGCCTGCAACCGCCACAGGCTGCTGCTTCACCACCCGCCGCACCTTGGGCGTCGCCGCCAGTGCCGGCCGGGCTGAGGGCGCTTCACCCGGAGCGAGCGTCACGAACGCACCGCAGCTCTCGCAAACGAGGAGATCATTGGAACGTCCGAGCATATGAACCATCCCGTGGGCAAGCCGCAGGTGGCATTCGCCGCAGACGCCATTGCGCACCAGGGCGATGCCCCGGCGTCCATTGGCGATTTGCCGGAAGAAGTGCGCCAGGATCGGCTGGGGAATCCCGGTCCGCAGCTTTTCAATTTGTTCCTTTTGCGAGGGAGAGGCTGTTTCGCCAAGCCGCACCAGGGTTTGCAGTGCAAGAAGATCTTCGGTCAATTTGCTCATTGCATCCACCCCTAACGCACCCGGCGTACCGTCTGACACCGCCAACACGCACGTGGCTGGAAAACAGGTTCTTATCTGATATGATGTCGCTTTCCGCACTGCGGGCAGAACCTCCGATTGCGGGCAATTGTGCAGTCCTTGCACGGCTTTGGCGAGCCGTGTGCAAGCCGCGGGAAGCGGCCCAATCCGCGTTTCGCAACCCCGTGGCACGTCGACGTCGGAGTCGCGCAGGCCCGGCAAGAAGGCGAGCGCCTGGTGCAACGTTGCGACAGGGCATCGCAGCCGATCCGCTCTCCGCGTTGTCAGCCTGCGGTTCCCGCTGACCCATCAGCAATCGCGGCTTTTGTCGCACCGTTGGCCGCGTCGGACTCCCGCCTCGGCGGAAGCAAACCGTAGGTCTTCAATTTGTACTGAAGCGTCCGCCTGCTGATCCCGAGAAGGCGCGCCGCCTGCTCCCGGTTCTTCGTCGCATGCGTCAAGGTCTGCCTGATGAGCAGCTTTTCGCACTCGGAAATCGTCATGCCGGCACGGATTTCGCACGCCGGCGCCTGCGCATCATGCACCTGCAGGAAATCGGGAAGGTCTCCCACATCGATCACGGGCTCCGAGCAGGTCACGACCAACCGCTCCACCGTGTTGCGGAGCTGCCGGACGTTGCCGGGCCAGGGAAAGCGGCGGCAGAGCTGAATCGCCTCGGTCGAGAAACGCTTCCTGCGCTTCCTGTGCTTCGCGGAGAACTGGTCGAGAAACGCATCGATGAGCAGGGGAATGTCCTCCGCCCGTTCGCGAAGCGGCGGTACGACAATCGGCACAACCTGCAGCCGGTAATACAGGTCCTCGCGAAACCGGCCGGCGCTCACCGCCTCCTGCAGGCGCTTGTTCGTCGCAGCCACCACGCGCACGTTGACGCGCACCAGATCGGTGCCGCCCACCATTCGGAACGCCCCGTCCTCGAGAACCCGCAGGAGGTCGCCCTGCCCTTTCGGGGGAAGATCGCCGATCTCGTCGAGGAACAACGTGCCGCCATCCGCCAGCTGAAACCGGCCGGGCTTCGTCGTCACCGCACCTGTGAACGCGCCTTTCACGTGACCGAAGAGCTCGCCTTCGAGGAGCTGCTCGGCAAACGCCGCGCAATTGACCGAGATGAACGGCTTGGACTCCCGCGCGCTGTGTTGGTGAATCGTCCTCGCGACGAGTTCCTTGCCAGTCCCGCTCTCGCCTTCGATCAGAACGGTGACGTCGCTTCGCGCGACTTCCTTCGCGATCCGAATGACGCGATGGATCGCGTCGCTCTCCCCCACGAGGAGATTCGCTTCGGTGGAGTTGCGCAGCTGCTGACGGAGCTCGTTGTTTTCGGCGACCATGTTGCCGAACTCCACCGCCTTCGCGACCAGCAGGCGCAGACGCTGCATGTCGAGGGGCTTGGTCACATAATCGTAGGCGCCGGACTTCATCGCCTCGACGGCGTTCTCCACGGTTCCGTATGCCGTCATCAGGATGAACTGCGCTTCGCAGCGAGCCTGCCGGGCCTGCTGGAGCAACTGCAGCCCGCTCATGTCCGGCATGCGAACGTCGGTGAGCACGACCTGGTAGGGGTGCACGCGCAGCAGCTCCAGTGCGCTGCGGGCATCATTGGCGGCGTCGACGAGGTAGCCCTCGCGCCGCAGCGCCTCCTGGACGCCCGCGCAAAGCCCGCGTTCATCGTCGACGACCAGCAGCCGGAATCTCGTGTTATCCATGACTTCCTTCCCCCTCGTGCAAGGGCAGCGTAAGTGTGAACACCGCGCCGCCGGAGGGACCGTTCGTGGCGGTGACCGAGCCGCGATGCGCGACCGCGATCTGTCGGACAATCCACAGACCGAGGCCGCTTCCATCTTCCTTCGTAGTGTAAAACGGTTCGAACAGGGCGGCGACGTTGTCGGTTTCAATACCGGGGCCGGAGTCGGCCACCGTGATCGCAAGTTCCCCGCCCGAGGCGGCCATCTTGGCTGCGACGGTCACTCGCCCGCTGCTTCCCACGGCCTGGACCGCGTTCAGGACAAGATTCAGGAGCGCCTGCGTCAGCTGATCGGGATCCGCATGCACCGGCGCCAGTGACGCGGGCAGCTGGACGTCGATCGAGATGCCGTGCGCCGCCGCCTCGGGCCGGAGCAACGCGCAAACATGGCCTGCCACCTGGGCCACGTCGACCGGCTGGAGCGTCGGCGCCGACCGGCCGGCAAGGCTGAGAAACTGCTTCACCAGATTGTCGAGCCTCTCGAGCTCGGTCCGAATGATGTGAAACCGGCCCGCCGAGCGCGCGCGGACCTCCGGAGGCGTGTTGGCCATGTCCTCCTCGAGGAGCTGAACATGGATATCGAGTGAACTGAGCGGGTTGCGAATCTCGTGCGCGACACGCGCCAGCAGGCGGGAGAGCAGGAGTTGTTTCTCCTGAACGGCCTTCGCCGCATCGGGCGACGTCATGGTGGCTGCCGGCTGCTCCATTGCCCCCGGAGCCTCGCACACCTGGCTGCACGCCTCAACGCGGGAAATGCCATATGCTGCGCACCGCCTGCCGGAGACCTTCCCGCAAATCTTGAAGAAATCAGGAACTGAGCCTCATTGCTCAAGTCAGCGTAAAACGAGACGTAGTTGTTTTTGCAGACGCTCAGTAGCCCAGGACTGCGATAGAGGCCACGGGGCCGAACCTTGAGAGTCGGGGACAGAGTCCGCAGGTGCCGCGTAGCGACGCCGCAACGCAGGCACCACCGGTCAGGCAGGTTGCCACCGGAATCAACTCCAACCGAAGGTGCACGGGCACCGAAGCCAGAAACTTCATTCCGATGAAAATTTCGAAACTTCTCGCCTCCCGCCAAGCCCTCCTCCGTCAGACCCAGCTCGCAAATCTGGCGTACGCCTACACGACGTTCGAAAACCTCGCGCGCCGGATCTCGGCCGCGAATCTCCGCGGACTCGTCCGACTGCAGCCCGCGGATCCCAAGAACGATTGTTACTGGGCGTCCCTCACGGCGCTCGAAGGCAGCCAGTCCGTGATCGAAGAGCACTTCACCGACCAGGACATCATGGAACTCGCCGAATCGATCGCCTTCTGGTCCGAGGGTGAGTTCCAGGAGCTGGATTTCCGCCTCGAGGAACTCGCGGATCGATACGCGCTTCCAATCCGCCAGCTGCTCGAGCAGTCCGGCGTGGTCATCGACAAGGTCGCGCATCATTCGAACGTCGCGACGGACAGCGCCGACTAGGGACGGCCCGCCGCTCACGCTCGTTCGGAAGGCCGGGGCTCACGCGGAAATCGTCCCGCGACGGTTGTCCGCGCGAGCTTTTCGCCGCATATTCAGGCAGGCCATACCAGTCATGAATGCACTCCCCGGGATCGAACAGGCGGGGGCATACCTGAGCGTGCACTTGAGCCACTCGGGACCGGCTGGCGCGGCGAAACCTCCCGGCCCTTTCGTCACGATTTCACGCGAATCCGGCGCCGGTGCGACCGCGGTCGCGAACGCTCTCGCCGGGCAACTCCGCGCGTCCGGCGGTCAGCCGTGGGCCGTGTATTCGGCAAACCTCATCGATGAGATGCTCCTCAGCGCCGGCCTGCCCCATCGACTCGCCCAGTTCCTTCCTGAGGATCGCGTGCCGGAAATCACAGCCGCGATCGGCGAGATCGTCGGCCTGCATCCGAATCTGCGGAATCTCATCGACCGCACGAACGAGTTGATCCGACGCCTCGCCCGCGACGGCCATGCCGTCTTCGTCGGACGTGGCGCATGCTTCGTCACCGAGGGCATCCCAAACGGGATGCACGTTCGTCTCGTCGCACCGGCCTCGGTGAGGGCGGCGCGGACCGCGGTGTGGCTGGGCGTTCCCCAGGCCGAGGCGGCCGCTCACAATGCGCACCGCGACGCCGCTCGCGCCAGGTATGTCCGCTCAAACTTCAATGCGGACGTGAATAACGCGGCGGGGTACCACCTCGTGATCAACTCGGGGGCCATATCGCCCACGGATGTCGCGGAAATCATCGCGGCATACCTCCGCGCGCACATTGCCGCGCCGCAACCGGCCATCACATCCGGTTGAGCCGGCAACGTCGCGGATACACGGCAAGCGGGGTGAAGGCACCCCGCCTTCGGCCGGCATCAGAGCGCAGACTCACCGCGCTCGTCGGTGCGGATGCGGACGGCCTCGTCGACGTTCGTGACGAACACCTTCCCGTCACCGATCTTGCCGGTCTTCGCCGCCTTGAGGATGGCATCCACCGCCTGCCCCGCGACTTCGTCCGGCACGGCGACTTCCAGCCTCACCTTTGGCAGGAAGTCCACGGTGTATTCGTTTCCCCGATAAATCTCGGTGTGCCCCTTCTGCCGGCCAAAGCCTTTCGCCTCAGTCACCGTCATTCCTTCGACGCCGACCGCTGTCAGCGCGTCTTTAACTTCCTCGAGTTTGAATGGCTTGATGATGGCGATGATGAGTTTCATTGAGTTGGACAGGAAAGGGAGGGCACGAGGTCAGGACTTCGGCTCGTAGATATAACCTTCCTCCCCATGTTCGCTGAGGTCCAGCCCTTCTTGCTCGGCCTCGACGCTCGGACGGAGGCCGTGAGTGATCTTCAGAAGCCCGGCGATCAGCGCCGTACCGGCCACCGCCAGGACGAGCGTCACGCCGACGCCCTTGAGTTGTTCGAACCAGAGTCCGTGCCCGACAAAGCGCCCGAGATTCACGAGCAGGTTCGGATTCGCGGACGGCGTTGCAAACACGCCGGCGAGGATCACGCCGATCGTGCCGCCCACGCCGTGGACGCCGAAGACGTCCAGCGCATCATCGTAACCGAGCACGGCCTTGATCTTCGTGCAGAAGAGAAACGGGATGGCCGCGCCAA
>JAJYAR010000118.1 GCA_021779435.1 bacterium | reverse complement strand
TGGGACGCGATGCGAGTGGATTACGCGATCCGCAAGCACGAGGAGTGGTACTTAGGCGACGGCACTTACGGCGACGGGCCGCAGTTTCACTGGGATTACTACAACAGTTATGTGATCCAGCCGATGCTGCTCGACACACTGCGGAATATCTCCGCGCATTCCGGCCGCTGGCGGGGCCAGTTACCCGTCGCGCTTGCGCGCGCCCGGCGCTATGGGGCGATTCAGGAGCGGCTGATCTCCCCCGAGGCGACGTTCCCGCCCATCGGCCGGTCCATCACTTACCGTGCGGGGGTGTTCCATCTGCTCGCCTCCCTTGTGCTGGCACACGAACTACCCGCGCCGCTTACGGGCGGGCGCGTGCGGTCCGCTCTCACAGCGGTGCTACACCGGCTCATGGATGCGCCGGGAACATTCGACGAACGCGGCTGGCTGCAGATCGGGTTTTGCGGCCACCAGCCCCACTTAGGCGAGCCGTATGTCTCGACGGGCAGTTTGTATCTCTGCGCCACGGCTCTCTTGCCGCTCGGCCTTCCGCCTTCGGACCCGTTCTGGTCCGCCGCGGCGGAAGATTGGACGCAACGCAGGCTTTGGTCCGGCCAGGATGCCCCGGCCGATCACGCGATTTGAGCCGAGCCGATAGAATGAGAATCGACCATGATCATCTCCCGGCTGGTTCTGCGGAATTGGCGCAACTTCCGCTCCGTCGATGTTCACTTGGGGGAACGTGTGTTCGTGGTGGGTCCGAATGCTTCGGGAAAGTCCAATTTGCTCGACAGCATTCGTTTCCTTCGGGACATCGCGCGTGCAGGGGGTGGTCTGCAGAGCGCCATCGCGCGGCGGGGAAGCCTGTCGAAGATACGTTGCCTTGCTGCCCGTAAGGAACCGGACGTCGGGCTTGACGTGACCATCTCGGAGGGCGACGGGGGGCAGACGTGGCGCTATAAGATCGGCTTAACTCAGCAGGTGCGGGGCTACCGGCAGCCACTCCTCAAGTACGAGAAGGTCTGGTGCGGAGAACGGCAGATCCTGGACCGCCCGGATGAGCGTGACAGGGACGACAAAGAGCGATTGACGCAGACGCACCTCGAACAGATCAACGCGAATCTGGACTTCCGGGAGATTGCGAGATTTTTCGAGTCAATCCGCTACCTGCACCTGGTTCCGCAACTCCTTCGGCATCCGGAGGCTCCGCAGGGTCCGGCCCTGCAAGAGGATCCCTTTGGCCGGAATTTTCTCGAGGTCGTCGCCAAGACCCCTGAGAAGACCCGAAAGGCGCGCTTGAAGAAGATTGAGGCCGCGCTGCGCCAGGCGGTGCCTCAGTTAACGAAGCTCACCGACACGAAGGACGAAGCCGGAGTCCCTCACCTGGAAGCGGTGTACGAGCACTGGCGGCCGAACGCGGGACTCCAGCGGGAGGACCAGTTCTCCGACGGCACGCTTCGGCTGATTGGCCTGTTCTGGTCTCTGCTCGAGGGCGACGCGCCCCTCTTGCTCGAGGAGCCTGAGTTGTCCCTGCACGCCGCCATCGTTTCCAAGCTGCCTTCGCTCTTTCACCGGCTGCAGAGGCGCCGTTCCCGGCAGCTTTTTGTAAGCACCCACAGCGGCGACCTGCTTTCGGATAAAGGGATCGGGGGCGAAGAGGTGATCCTGATCCGACCCGGTCCCGAGGGCAGCCAGGCGGAACTCGCCTCCAGCACGCGGGAAATAGTGGACCTTCTGAAAGGCGGGCTTAGTGTCGCTGACGTCGTTTTACCTCGGACCGCTCCGGCGAACGTGAACCAGTTGAGCCTCGACCGAACCGCATGAATCCGATCCCGGTGAACCTGGCCGTGGAGGACGAGCTAAGTGAGGCCGTACTTCGCAGACTGCTCGCTGAGTCAGGCAGGCGCTTCAGTGTTGGGAGTGTGTATGGCCGGCATGGCTTTGGGTACCTGAAGAACACCATCCGAGGCTGGAACACCGCGGCCAAGGGCGTCCCTTTCGTCGTGCTGACGGACCTGGACACGACGGAATGTGCTCCGCAACTAATTCGAGACTGGTTGCACGAACCAGTTCATCCGAACCTATTGCTCAGAATCGCGGTGCGCGAGGTGGAGGCGTGGCTTCTCGCAGACCGGTCCAGTATCGCCGCGTTTCTTCGCTGCGCGCATAAGCGCGTACCTCAAACGCCGGAGTCGCTCGCCGACCCCAAGCGCCGTCTGGTTGAGCTGGCTCGGGAATCGAAGTCCGCCGAGGTTCGCGCGCGCGTCGCGCCGAAGCGCGGAAGCACCGCGCAACAGGGGCCGGAGTACAACGCGTGCCTATCTGAGTTTGTGATCGGCAAGTGGGATCCCATTGCCGCCGGCGCCAATTCTCCGAGTCTCAAGAAAGCACTCGAGGCGCTGGGCCGCTTCCAGCCCGTTTTTGCCTGATGGCGCTCAGGCCGCGGCGCCGGTTTCTTCCACGATACGGCCGTCGAACAAGGTGACGCTGCGCTCGGCCATGCGGGCGTAGCGGGGGTCGTGGGTGACCATGCAGATGGTGGCGCCTTCGCCGTGGAGTTCGCGCAGGAGGTCCATCACCGCTTCGCCGTTGGCGGAGTCGAGGTTGCCGGTGGGCTCGTCGGCGAGCAGGATGGCCGGGCGGCCGGCGAGGGCCCGGGCCACGGCGACGCGCTGCTGTTGGCCGCCGGACAACTGCGCCGGATAGTGCTTGATGCGGTGCGACATGCCGACGCGTTCGAGGGATTCCAACACGTACTTGCGCCGCTCGGAGGACGGCATGCCGCGATAGGTCAGCGGCAGTTCGACGTTCTCGTAGACGTTGAGGTCCCCGATGAGGTTGAACGCTTGGAAGATAAATCCGATCTCGCGGTTGCGGATGCGCGCGCGTTCGCTGAGCTTGATGTTCTCGACGCGTTCCCCTTTGAGTTCGTAGTTGCCGCCGGAAGGCGAGTCGAGCAGGCCGAGGATGGCTAGCAGCGTAGATTTTCCGCAACCCGAAGGCCCGGAGATCGACACGTACTCGCCCTGCCGGATCTCGAGATGGATGCCGGCGAGCGCGTGGGTCTCCATTTCGTCGGTCGAAAATACCTTGGTCACGCCTTCCAGGCGCAGCAGCGTCGATGGGCTCATTGAGCGATCCTCGCTTTCTTCCTTTACCGGCTACTACGAAGCCGGCGCGTCTTCCGTTCCGCAAATTTCAATACCGCTGAATGGCGCCGAGGTTACCGAAAATCGCCTCAAGCGGGCAAAACCAGCCGCGCTTCCGAGCCGCGGCGGTCCGGGCGGTTTTCCAGCGTCAGCGTTCCGCCGTGGCTTTCGGCGATTTTGCGGCCAAGGACAAGGCCGATTCCGGAGCCGCCGGGCTTGGTGGTGAAGAACGGCACAAAGAGGTTGCCGGAGTTGGCGATGCCGTGGCCTTCGTCACGGACCCAGACAGTGACGGTTCCATTACCGCGGGTCCAGCCGGCTTCGACTTCGCCCCCGGTTTCAAGTGACGCTTCCACGGCGTTGGCGATCAAGTTAATGAGCGCTTGCTCGATCTGGTCGGCGTCGGCCGGGACGGTGACCTCCGGCCCGGGGACGACGCGGGGGCGCATGCGGGTTTCCAGTCCCGCCACGCGCTGCACCATCTCGCCGATGCGTACCGGGCCGAGCACCGGCTTGGGCAGCTTAGCCAGGCGCGCGTAAGAAGACAGGAAGCGGCTCAGCGCCTCGCTGCGGCTGGCGATGATCTGCAGGCCGCGGCGCATGTCTTCTTCCCAATCCTCGTTCTGGTCGCGCCGTTCGAGCAGCGTACCCATGCTGCCGGCGATCGACTTGATGGGCGCGAGCGAGTTGTTCAGCTCGTGGCCGAGCACGCGGACGAGCCTCTGCCAGGCCTCGAGTTCTTCTTCGCGCAACGGTTGCGTGATGTCGCTTACTACGAGAAGCTGATGCGGCAGGCCGCCTTCGCGGAACATGCTTCGGCCGATGCTCCATCGGCGGGTCGGGTCGCCGAAGGGGAGACGAACGGCCTGCTCGGCGCCTTCGAGAATCGCACTGAGGCCAATCGAACCCGCCTCCCGGCCGATCAGACGCTCGGAGGGCTCGCCGAGAAGGCGCTCGCCGGCGGGGTTGACGAGGCGGAGCTTTTTTTCCTGGTCGAAGGCGAAGATGGCGACGTCGATTTCCTCCATCACTTTCCGCAGCAGCGCGGTGGCTTCGAGCGCGCCGAGGCGCTGCGCGCGGAGCGTGGCGGCCATGGCGTTGACCTGCTGCATGGCTTCGTTCAGCGCGTCGTCCCGAGCCTCGGCGCGCGCGCGGATCGAGTAGTCGCCCTCGCGCAGCGCTTCGAGGAGGCTGGCCATGGTGCGCAGCGGCCGGGCGACGTGTTCGCGCAGACGCCAGGAGAGCGCGAGCCAGCAGCCGGCTACGGCGACGGTTCCGGTCCAGCTCAGCCACGCGGGCCGGCCACCGGTCCAAAGGAAGAATAGCGCCACCGCGGCGCCGGGCGCACCCGCGCCCAGGGCGAGGAACAGCGCGCGCGTCTCATGGGTTAGACGGCGCCGGGGGGCCATGAGGAGATACTACAACCCGTAGCGCTGCAGCCGCCGGTAGAGGGCGCTGCGGCTCAGGCCGAGTGCGTTGGCGGCGTGGCTGACGTTGCCCTCGTGCTTGGCCAGCGCCTTGCGGATCAGGAACGCCTCTACTTCCTCGATGCTCATCTCCTCCAGCCGCGGCGCACCGTCCCGGGCGGCCTTCAGCGCGAGATCGCCGGCCTCGATCATGGAACCGCGGGCCATCAGCACGGCGCGCTCGACGACGTGATTCAGCTCGCGGACGTTGCCGGTCCAGGGATTGTCGAGCAGGGCCTGCAGCGCCGCGTTATCGAAACCCGTTATCGTTTTTCGATAACGATTTGCGTGCATGCCGAGGAAGTGCGCCGCCAGCAGCGGAATGTCTTCCCGGCGCTCTCGCAGCGGCGGCAGATGGATCTCGATGGTGTTCAGCCGGAACAGCAGGTCCTGCCGGAAACGGCCGGCGGCCACTTCTTCGTCGAGCTTGGCGTTGGTGGCGGAAATCAGGCGCACGTCCACGCGGCGGGTGCGCGAGGAGCCGACGCGCTCCATCTCGCCGGTTTCGAGCACGCGCAGCAGTTTCGCCTGGAGGTTCAGCGGCAGGTTGGCGATCTCGTCGAGGAACAGCGTGCCGCCCTCGGCCATTTCGAACCGCCCCACGCGGTCCACCTTGGCGTCGGTGAACGCGCCCTTCACGTGGCCGAACAGTTCGCTTTCAAAGACGCCCTCGGCCAGGCCGCCGGCGTTCACGGTGACCATCGGTTTCGCCGAGCGCTGCGAGATGGCGTGGAGCGTGCGCGCAACAACTTCCTTGCCTGTGCCCGGTTCGCCGGTGATGAGCACGTTGGCGTCCGACGGCCCCACGCGCGCGATCAACTGCAGGACCGGTTCCATGGCGGGCGATTCGGCGATCAGCGAAGGGCGCCCTTCGGCTCGGAGCAACCGGTTTTCCGCCTCCAGCCGGAGTCCTTTCTTGAGCGCCTGCGCGAGTTCGATCTGCGTGCGGACGATGGCGAGAAGGCGTGCATTGTCCCAGGGCTTTTCGATGAAATCCCGCGCGCCGCGGCGCATCGCCTCGACCGCCAGGTTCACCGAGCCCCACGCGGTCATCACCACGACGGGCAGCAGACCGTCGGTGGCGCGCAGTTTCGGCAGCAGGTCGAGGCCCTCGGCGCCGGACGTGGTGTCGCGCGTGTAGTTGAGGTCCATCAGGAGCAGGTCGAACTCGCGCGCCTCGATAGCGGCGAGGATTTCGCGCGGGCTCGAGGCGGTCTCGATCTGAAAGCCTTCGCCCTTGAGCAGAAAACGGAGTGCCTCGACG
This sequence comes from bacterium, assembly GCA_021779435.1. The sequence continues at coordinate 1,659 of JAJYAR010000118.1, read as the reverse complement.
ACATCGGGCTGGTCGTCGGCCACCAGGACGCGATAGTTCCCGTTGCCGCCCGGCTTCATGCCGCCGCCGTGCGCTCGCCGGTGATCCAGCCGTCCTCGATCTGGACGACGCGATTGCCGTAATCCGCGTTGCGCTCGTTGTGAGTGACCTGGATGATCGTGGTGCCTTCGGCGTTCAGCTTACGGAACATTTCCATGATCTGCTGGCCCTGCGCCGAGTGCAGGTTGCCGGTGGGTTCGTCGGCGAGGAGGATTTTCGGATTGGCGATCATGGCGCGCGCCACGGCGACACGCTGCTGCTGGCCGCCGGAAAGCTGGTTCGGATAGAGATCCCGCTTGCCGACGATCTGAAAGCGGTCGAGCGCGTCGCAGACGATGCTCTCGCGCTCGCTCTTTTTGATATTGCGGTAGGAGAGCGGAATATCGAGGTTTTCGTAAACCGTGAGCGAATCGAGCAGATGGTAGCTCTGAAAGACGAAGCCGAAGTGTATTTTGTAGAGCTCCATCCGGTCGCGCTTGTTCATCTTGTGCACCGGCTGACCCAGAAGCCAGTACTCACCGGTCCAGTCGCTGTCGTGCATGCCGAGCAGGTGCAGCAGCGTGCTTTTGCCCGCGCCGGAGGGGCCCATGATCGAGACGAAGTCGCCTTCGCGAATATCGAGCGTCACGCGCCGCAGGACGAACGTCTTCACCGGTCCGTGTTCGAAGTACTTTTCAATGTTCTTGAGAGAAATTACCATCGGCTAAGCCTTCATCTTACCCACCGCGCCGCACGCGCCCGGCTAGCGGCGGAGTCCGTCGATGACGCCGCTCAAGTCCGGGCAGGAGAAACCGTCGCCCGAAGGCTCAATCATCCACACCCGCGGGGCGCCGAACGGCCCCGGCATCGCATCTCGCGCCTGCACGTGCACCCACCACGCCTTACCGGCGAAGAACGCCAGCACCATGATTGCCAGCGCCAAAATGTCCGCGTTCCTCCGCAACATTAGTGCACCTCCGCGCCATCCTCGACTATCCGCCCGTCAAACAGTTTCACCGTCCGGTCGGCGAACAGCGCATACCGCGGGTCGTGCGTCACCATGCAGATGGTCGCGCCGCCGCGATGCAGTTCGCTTAAAAGATCCATCACCGCTTCGCCGTTTACCGAGTCCAGGTTTCCGGTCGGCTCGTCGGCCAGCAGGATGGCCGGCTCTCCGGCCAGCGCCCGCGCCACCGCCACTCTCTGCTGCTGGCCGCCCGACAATTGCGCCGGATAATGTTTGATCCGGTGCGACATGCCGACGCGTTCGAGCGATTCCTGGACGCGCTTGCGCCGCTCGGCGGCCGGCATGCCGCGGTAGGTGAGCGGCAGCTCGACATTTTCGTAGACGTTCAGGTCACCGATCAGGTTGAACGCCTGAAAGATGAACCCGATCTCGCGGTTGCGGATGCGGGCGCGCTCGGCGAGTTTCAGGTTCTCCACCGGGTTTCCGTTCAGCACGTACTTGCCATCGCTCGGCGAATCGAGCAGGCCCAGGATCGCCAGCAGCGTCGACTTTCCGCAGCCCGACGGCCCGGAGATGGCGACATACTCGCCGCGCTTGATCTCGAGATGAATCCCGGCGAGCGCGTGCGTCTCGACTTCGTCGGTGACGAATACCTTCGTCACGCCATCCAGATG
>JAJYAR010000003.1 GCA_021779435.1 bacterium | reverse complement strand
TGGCATCGGAAATCCGCGTCGCGCTGAGGCCAAAGCGGGCAAAGGTACGGCTCGCGCGCTACCTCGGCATTCCCCGGCAGCGCGTCTCCGAGTTCTTCTCGTCACGCACCCGCATCCCCGACGCGGAACTCACCCTGCAGATCGTCCACTGGTACGTGGACCTCGCCCGCACCCGCCGCGACCGCACCCTCTGAATCTGTCACCTATTGGGTGACAACTCACCCGGGAACCAACCGAAAAGCTGTCACCCATTAGGTGACAAAATCGGGAGCACTTTCCTGCTGCGCAAAGACAGACTGTCACCCATTAGGTGACAGTTTACAGGGGCTGCCTTCGAGTGAGTTGTCACCCATTGGGTGACAACTCCCGCAGCCCTCGCACCGCGCCCGCTTCCTGTCTGTCACCCAATGGGTGACAATCTTCCGCGCCGCACAACCCGGCAATTGTCACCCATTGGGTGACAAAATGCCTGGCGACGGCGCCGAAGGCGGGGGGATGGTGGCGGGACGCGATTTTGTGCGGGGGAAGCGGGAAAATGGAAGACAACGGAGGGGAATTGGGTACGGTGGCGTCAACAATGCGACTGGGTCCGTACGAGCTCTCCTCGAATCTGTTTCTGTCGCCGCTGGCGGCATACACGAACCTGCCGATGCGGCTGACGCTGCGCGAGCTGGGCGGACTCGGCTGGGCGACGACGGACCTCGTCAACGCCCGTTCACTCATCGAGCGCAACCGGGTCGCCCTCAAGCTCGTCGCCACGGATCCGCAGGATCAGCCGCTCGCGATCCAGCTTTTCGGCAGCGTCCCCGAGGAGATGCGCGACGCCGCCGTGATCTGCCAGGAGCTCGGTGTCCAGTCCGTGGATATCAACATGGGCTGCCCGGTGAGGAAGGTCGTCAACATCGGCGGCGGCTCCGCGATGATGACCGAGCTCGGCAGGACCGCGGCTCTTGTCCGCGGCATGATCGCGGCGGTGAAGATCCCGGTCACCGCGAAGATGCGTCTCGGCTGGGATGAGCAGAACCTCACCGCGCCGGACCTTGCGCGCGTGCTCGAGGACGCCGGCGTTGCCGCGATCTTCGTCCATGGAAGGACCCGCGCACAGGGTTTCTCGGGGACCGTCAATCTCGCCGGCATACGTTCCGTGGTGAAGGCCGTCCGAGGGATCCCCGTGATCGGCAATGGCGACGTGACCACGCCGGAAGCCGCCGTCAGGATGCTGGAGGAGACCGGCTGCGCCGGCGTGAGCATCGGCCGCGGGGCGTTCTATGATCCGTGGATCTTCCGCCGGATTGCGCACCTCCTTCGCACGGGCGAGCTGCTGCCGGAGCCGGTCTTCGCCGAACGGCTTGCCGTGATGCGGCGGCATTTCGAGCGGTACCTTGCGTTCTACGGCGAGGAACACGGCGCGCGGCTGTTTCGCAAGGTGGCGCCCTGGTATGCGAAGCGCTTCGGGCCGGCGAAGCCGTTTAAGCAGCGGATCATCACGATCCGGTCGCGCGCTGACTTCGAGGCCGCGGTGACCGAATACATGGGATGGCGTGCGCAGTTCTGCGACGAGAACGGCGTGCTGCGCGAACGCTATGCACCCGCGCCGCTCGTCGCCTCGTTCATGCGTTCGCCGGAAGAGCAGGCTCGCGCGGAACAGGAGTCGATTCCCGTTCCGAAAGGTCCGGTCGAGAGGTGGTGAAATCGGGCGCGGGGCAACGCAGCGCCGCACCGCGCCTCGATCAGTATCGACGAAGGACCGTTGCGCCCGACCTGTCCTTGAACACCAGCTGATTTCCGCTGACTCCGTCGAACACGACGCCGAGACCGGAATCGACGACCTCGCCCGCACGGATGAGCCGCCCGTTGATCAGCGCCCTGGGTGAGGAACCGGCCACGACGCCTCCGACGCGTGCGTTGGCCACAAACGTGCGGAACGCGGGACTTGCCTCCTGCGCGGCATTCACCTGGGCGGTCGTTGAAACGCCGGGGGCAAGCTCCGTGGTCGCGGTAGGCGATGGCCGGACGGCTTTCGGCGTCACCGGCTCGTCGGAGCTCACGACGGCGTCCGCCGCCTGCACGACTCCACCGTGGGCGGCGGCGGCGCTCTCCGCCTTCCGGACCGACTTTGCCGGAAGCTGGGCAAGGGAGTTCATCGTTGCCGACGGCGTGGGCCCGTCGACCTTCGTTGTCGCGCCGCTGGCAGCCACGGGTGCGGCTGCGGATGGTCCATCCGGAGCGGCCGGCGTCACGGGTGCCGACGTGGGCGCCACCGGCTTGGCAGCGGCAGGCGCTCGAACGGGAGCCTTTGGCGGCGGAGGCGGCTCGACCATGAACGTGCGCCACGCGAAAGCCCCACCGGCGCCGAGAACGACAACGGCAGCGACGAGCCCGATCAGGAGCCCGCGTTTGCGAGGCGACTTCGACGCAAGTTCCGCTGCCGTGGACGGCGGGATCTCTTTTGAAACCTGGACGTGCGGCACCGGTGCGGCGAGTCGCGGTTTCGCGGAAGTGGACGGCGCGACGACAGGGAAACTGGGCGGCGGCGTGGCGGCTCCCGGCACGACCGGTCGGCCGGCCGGAGCCGACGTGATCAGCGGGGGAACCACCGGCTTCGGCGCGGGCGCCGGAGCATCGATGATAACCACAGGAGGGGGCGGCGCCTTCGGCTTCAGGTCCAATTTCGCCGGCGCAGAAGTGTCTTCCAAAATTGCGGGCGCCGGCGGGGGTGTTCCGATCGGAGGCAGGATCACCGAGGGAGGCACGGGCGCAGCCGCTGCCACAGGTGGAATCATCGCCGGTGGGATCGTCGCGGGAGGAATTGTTGCCGGAGGAATCGTCGCGGCGATCGGCGGAATGGTCACCGCGGGGATCGCCGGCGGAATCGTGGCGTCCGGCTTGGGGAGACTTTGTGAAACCGCGGCGAGTGAGGCGGCCGCAGGCGCGGGTTCGGCCGATGCCGGCGACTGCGCTGGGAGCGCGGCGCTGGGAGCAGCGGCATCGCCGAGACGCGGCTTCAGCCGGATCCGGGGAGCCGCTTCCGAAGCGGCGGGCGGGGGCACCTCGGGGGCAACGGTAATGGGGAGGCTCGGAGGGACGACCGCCGTCGAGTCCGGTGCCGGGGTCGGGGTTTGCGCTGCTTCCGGGGGCCGCAGGCGCGGCTTCAACCGAAGCGAGGGCGTCGGCGTAGGCTCGTCACTCATGTCAGCGATGAAACGGGATTCCGGGGGCAGCGCGAAACCAAAAAGACGCTAAAACGTTCCCCTTGAGCACCCCGCCAATCCTGCGCGAACTTCGAACGGCTGACCCAACCCGCGGGCCGGAGAGGAGGTTCGAAAAGTTTCGCTCGCGGTCCAAGGCGGCAGCCATAGGTTGACCGCATCCATGACCAAGCGACTGCTGCTCACCTTACTCGCCGCCGGCGTCCTGCTTTCCAGCGGCTGCCTGTTCTCCGGACGCAAGCAGAAGGAAGACTCGGCCATCGCGTCCCAGACCGAACGGGATTTCCAGCAACGCTGGATCTCGCATCGCGTTTCGGAACTCGGCGCCCAGGGCGTCGCCGCACCCGCGGCGCAGCAACAGGCGGAGAAGGAATTTCAGGACAAGTACAAGTTCGCCATCCCTCAGAAGTGAGGGATAAGGCGGGAACGAAGGACAAGGTGCAAAAGCTGTCGGGAGCCGACCGGCTCCTGAACCTGCACTCCCTTGAACCGCGGCGGCGCTGAAGCACCCGTGTCCGACCGCAACCCGTTGTCAGCTCCCGCGCGCGGCGCGGCGTCCGCCATTCTCTGCTATCTGCTGTGGGGGCTTGTGCCGCTGTACTGGAAGCAGCTTGCGGACGTCGACGCGCTCGAGCTGATCGCGCACCGGCATGTCTGGTCGTTGGTGTTCGTGATCTGCCTCGTCCTCGCGCAGCGCGGGCTCGGCAGCGTGCGAGCGGCATTCGATGGCTGGCGATCGGTGGCCTACAATTTTGTCGGCTCCGTCCTGCTGACCGCCAACTGGCTGGTTTACGTCTGGGGTGTGAACACCGGGCACGTCGTCGAGGCGAGCCTCGGCTACTTCCTTGTCCCCCTTGTGAACGTAGGTGCGGGACGGCTGCTTCTCCACGAGCAGCTCCGACGCGCGCAATGGCTGGCGATCGCACTGGCCGCGGCTGGGGTCGGCCTGCTCGTTTACCAGGTCGGCAAGCCGCCGTGGATCTCGCTCGCTCTCGCCGCGACGTGGGGCGGATACGGGTTGATGCGCAAGAAATCGCCGCTCGGTGCGGTGACGGGGCTCGCCGTGGAGACCCTGCTTCTCGCACCCTTCGCCATCGCGTTCCTGCTCTGGCGTGGGCACGAGGGGACCGGCGCACTCGGACATCTGCCGTGGGGGCGCACGCTGCTCCTGCTGAGTGCCGGCCTGATCACCGCGGTGCCGCTGCTGTTCTTTGCGTACGGCGCGAAACGAATCCGGCTCTCGACGCTCGGGCTGCTTCAGTACCTGACGCCGAGCCTGCAGCTGCTTCTGGGCGTGGTCCTGTATCACGAGCCGTTCCCTCACGAACGGCTGGCTTGTTTCGCCTTCATCTGGACGGGACTCGCGCTGTACACGGTCGACAGCGTCTGGGCCCAGCGCCGTGCGGCGCTCTGAAGTCCCTGAGTCGCCGCGGAGTCCGACGAAAGGTCGGACTACTTCCGTTCGACGCCGATGATCTCCATCTCGAACACGAGTGTCGAATTACGCGGAATCGACGGCGGCTGCCCGCGCGTGCCGTAGGCGAGTTCGGGCGGGACGATGACGAGCCGCTTTTCGCCGGGCTTCATGAACTGGACGATCTGATCCCAGCCTTCGATGACCTCCTCGCGGCGTACGCGGAAGGAGAACGGCTTGTCGGCGTGCTCTGCCTTGTCGAAGACCTTTCCGTTGAGGAGCTTTCCCACATACAGGACCGATACCTTGTCGCCCGGACGAACCAGTTCGCCCTGGCCCTCCTTGAGAATCACGTAACGGATGCCCGTGGTGGTCTTCTTTGCATCAGGCCAGGTCTTCTCGACCTGCTCGAGATCGTCGGGCGGCAGCTTTTCACGCTGTGCCTGAACGGCAGGAACGGCGGCCAGTGCACCCAAGGCGAAAACGAGGAGATACTTCGCGAAAAGTTTCACGCCGCGTATCCGTGCCAGCCCGGCTCCGGCGTGGCAAGGGCCGAGTGGTAAGCGAAGGATCAAGGTGAAAGCACCCGTTGCCGGGGGCTCCAGGGTCCAGGTGCCAAGCCGGCGCCAGGCCGAAAAGCGCACAACTTTCCCCGCTCTTCCTCCTGGTGTCCGGGACCTGTCACAGCGTGCTTCCATTTCTCCCTTGGAACTTAGCCCGTCCCGCTTCCTCTTTTCCCGGTGCCCGCCTCGGTTCTGTCATTGAAAAAGCACTTCGCCGCGCTGGCAGCCTGCAACCGGTGCCCGCGCATGCTGAAGCCTGTCGTGTACGGACGCCCCGTCGCCAGTCGCGTGATCCTTGTCGGGCAGGCGCCGGGTGACAAGGAGCCGAAGCTCGGCCGCCCGTTCGCATGGACCGCCGGAAAGACCTTGTTCAAATGGTTCAACGCGGCACTCGGTTGGACGGAGGACGAGGCCCGCGACCGCATCTATTTCGCTGCGGTGTGCCGCTGCTTCCCGGGAAAACGTCCAGAGGGCGGCGACCGTGTCCCGTCGCCCGAAGAAATCGAAGCCTGCTCCGGCTGGCTGGAGCGCGAGTTTGCGCTGCTCGAGCCGACGCTCGTCCTTCCTGTCGGCAAACTTGCGATCAGTCAGTTCCTCGGGGAGCGGCCGCTCATCGAGACAATCGGCCGCAGCTTCGCCGTCCAGTACCGCGGTTACGCGGTGGACTGCATACCCTTGCCGCATCCATCGGGAGCCTCGCCGTGGCATCGGATGGAGCCGGGCAAGAGTCTGTTGAACCAGGCGCTTGCGCTTATCGCGAAGCACCCGGCCATACGGGGATGAGGTGAGCGGGAAGAGGCCACCCCGCCAGCCGGGGGCCAAACTCCAGGCGGGGTCCACAGCCCCCGGTACGCCAGTCAAGGACTGGCGTTACAGAAGGCCCGTGCGTCGTCGGTTGCGGACGCGCCGAGACGGCGCGTCCAAGACAATGTGCACCGCCGCTTAACGGCGGCCGCGCCAGAGTCCGCCGAACAGAGAACGCTTTGCCTGGGGAGCCGCGGGAGCCGCGGCGCCAGGCGTGGCGGTCCGACTTGGCTGAGAGCCATGGCCACTGCGCGAACTGTTTCCCGAGCGTTCCGCCGAGGCGTGGGAGCGATGACCCTGCTGGCCCGACGAGTGACCACCCCGGCGCGGTTGACCGCCGCCTTGGTGACCGCGACCGCCTTGTCGTTGCGACTGCTGGCCACGCTGCGGTTTCGGGCGAGGAGCTCCAAGTGGCGCGTAATCAAAACCCGCGAGGCGCTGCTCAGGGATCTTGGAGCCGATGAAGCGCTCGATGTCGCGGACGTCGCTGGCGTTTTCGGGCGTGGCGATCGTGAAGGCGTCGCCCTCGGCCTGCGCACGACCGGTCCGGCCGATCCGGTGCACGTAGTCTTCCGGATTCTCGGGGACGTCGTAATTGATGACGTGGGTGACGCCGGCAACGTCGATACCGCGGGCAGCGATATCCGTCGCGACCATCACCTCGTACTTGCCGCTCTTGAAGCCGGCGAGCGCCTCGATGCGCTGGTTCTGGGAGCGGTTCGAATGCAGGACCGCGACCCGGTGGTTGGCGGTCTTGAGCTTCCGCGCGATCTTGTCGGCACCGTGCTTGGTGCGGGAGAAGATGAGGACGCTCTCGAAATTGGTGTTGTTCAGCAACGCGAGCAGGAGATCGAACTTCTGCTCGTAGGCGACATGGTACACGGCGTGGCTGACCGACTGGGCGACGGAGCGGTTCGCGCCGATTTCGACACGGGCCGGGTTGCGGACCGCAAAGGATGCAATGGCTGCGATCTCCGGAGGCACGGTCGCGGAAAAGAAGAGCGTCTGACGCTCGCGTGGGCAGCGGCCCACGATGTCCTTGACGACGGGCAGGAAGCCCATGTCGAGCATGCGGTCCACTTCGTCCAGAACGAGTATCTTGATATCACGCAGGCTGATGGCGCCTTCCTGAAGGAAATCGACCAGGCGGCCGGGCGTGGCGACGATGACGTCAACCCCGCGCTTCAGCTCGCTGCGCTGGTGACCGTATCCGACGCCGCCAAAGACGGCCAGCGTGCGGATGTCGCCGAACTTCGAGAAATCGTGAAAGGCGGCCTCAACCTGGGCCGCGAGTTCACGCGTCGGCTCGAGAATGAGCACGCGCGGGCCGGAACGTCCGGCGCTTGTGGCACCCAGCCTGGTGAGGATCGGCAGCGCGAAGGCAGCGGTCTTGCCGGTGCCGGTTTGCGCTGAGCCGATGAGATCCCCGCCGCCAAGGACGACCGGGATGGCACGCTGCTGGATGGGAGTCGGCGTGGTGTAACCAGCCGCCTGAACGCCTCGGAGGACCGAGGGTGAGAGATTAAGAGCTTTGAAAGGCATGAATAGGCCGCGAGGTCGCGGCAAAAGCAGGAAACGAGGGAGCAGGATAAGCGGGAAAACATGTTCCAAGCTCCTGCTCTTCGGCTGATCACAGTCCCGCGGACGGGCAATGCGTCAGCCGCAAAAAAAGAAAGGGACGAAACCCCGAAGGGCTTCGTCCCTCGAAAGTGCGTTTTGGGACGCGTGGATTAGTAACGGCGATCGCCGCGATCGCGATCGCGACCGCCGCCAAAGCCACCACGGCCGCCACCGCCGCCGCCGCCGAAGCCACGACCGCCGCCGCCGCCGCCGAAGCCGCCGGCCGGACGCTCTTCCTTCGGACGGGCCTCGTTGACCGTCAGCTGACGGCCGCCGAGCTCGGTGCCATTGATCTTCTCAGCAGCAGCCTTCGCCTCTTCAGCGGTACCCATGGTGACGAACGCGAAACCGCGCGGGCGGCCGGTCATCTTGTCCATGGCAACGTACACATCGGTCACGCTGCCGAACTGGCCGAAATGCGCACGGAGTTCGTCTTCGGTCGTCTTGAAGGACAGGTTACCGACGTACAGTTTGGAATTACTCATTAGTGATGTCTCGTAGATCCACCGTCTCTTGGCAGTCCGTTCCCAACTTGGGTTTCGAAATCATCACTTAAGCCAAACGCTCAGCCAACGACTCACCAGATACTGTCATCTCAACGCTTTCTCTAACGATTCGCCGGGACCATGCACCCGGCGGAACGAAATGCAAGGCAATTTCCGCTTTTTCGCCGCGAACGAAAAACACAACCGGCTGCAACGCAGCGCCAAGCAACAGTGTCCTAAACGGCCGCTCCCTGAAACGTCAGTTTCGGAACAGCTGATCGAGCAGACGGCGGTCCTTTTTCGTCGGGCGTCCGCTCCCCTTCTCCCGCGCAAGAATCTGCTGAACCCTGTCTGCGCGGGCTTTCTCAAATTCCTCCGGCGGAGTCAGATCCGTGTAGTAGTCAACGACGAGCTTCGCGCCCACCCGGCACGCCGGCACGCCAATCACGAGCAGGGTGCGTTTCACGAGGCCCTGCCAGACGATGACGCGCTCGCCCAGCCGGACCTCACGCGCGGGCTTCGCCTGCTGGTCGTTCACCTGGACGCTCCCCGCGCGGCAGGCGTCCGTCGCGAGGCTCCGAGTCTTGAACATGCGTACACCCCAAAGCCATTTGTCGAGGCGGGTCGTGGAAGCGGAAACGGCAGTACTCAAGGTGGTCTGGTTTGCTCGCGGAAAACCAAACCGGTGCCGAACCGCCGCGCAACTCCGCACGCAAAATTGACGAAGTGTCGCTGCTGTTTCAGCGCTCGCGATCGGCGCAACCCCTCACGCCATCACAGGTCAGGACTTCGGCAGGTCCCGGAATTCCGATCGGAACCAGTCGTCCAGCAGCGTCTTCTCGTGCCGGAGCCGGTCTTCCCGGAACTGCATCGAGAGATTCATGAGGAACGCCAGGTCGCGAAGCTCGCGTTTGCCTTCCTTGAGCACGCGGCCGGTGCTGTCCGTCACCCGAAACGAGAGGTTGATCTTCGGCGGATAGATATCCTTCACGATGCGCACGTCGTCCCATTGCGGGCCGCGCCAGGGTTCATACTCGCCCGCGAGATCAACGTCGGTGACCGACACAAAGAGCGTGTCGCCCTGCGGGATGAACCGCTTCGCTTCATCGAGCATGTATTCGCGAAGAGCACTGAGAATGTCGTCCCGACCCGCGTCGCTCCCCGTGTAACTGTCCCGGGCATCGGTGAAATTCGCGGGATCTACGAACACGACCTCCGCACGCTGCCCGGGCTGAAGAGCAGGAGCGGGGGCCGTGGATGCCGGAACTTGTTGGACAGCCTGCGGCTGTTGAGAACCCTGACCTGCCGCACCGACCAGCGGCGTCGCAGCGAGCGCCGCGCAGAGAAATAAAGTGATACGCGTCATATTTTAACTGTGACGAACCGTATCGTTCGAGGTTCCGCCGTCAAAACAGCATAACCGCGTGTCACTCCGTTCCCGATTGGCCGCCGGCAGGCCGATTTCCCCCGCGGTTTGCGATCGGCGACGGCGGGCTATGTTGCCTGCGCAACGATGTTCGCGAACCTCGTCCATCTTTTCACCTCGGGAACGCCCCCGGCCACGGACGCACCGGGCTTCGTGGAGGACGTGAGTTCCCGCGACGATGAAAAGCGGAGCCCGCGGGTGGAGAAGGTGATCCTGATCTGCTGGCTGCTGATCGCGGCGAAGCACCTGACGGTGCTCTGGGCCGTGCACCGCTATGCCGTTCCGTTCAACCCACTGTGGGTGAACCTGCCGACCTGGCTTCTCGGCGTGCTCGCCACCGTCATCTACTTCGTCCGTGTGCGCGACCGTTGATTTGTGCGATCGCGGATTGCGATTTAGGATGCTTGCCGCGTTCCTCTGGAACCACCTTCAATCGAACGCGTTTCCGATCTCACCCCGTCATCCAACCGCCGTTCACCTCCCATGCCCATCGTTCCCGGTCTCCGTAGCCCGTATTCAAAAGTCGGCCGCCTCGTCTATTTCGGACGCATGCTCGACAAGATCCGGCTCCACGCCGAAGGGAAACTCCCGGTCGGCGACTACGCCGCGAATCTCGGGATTGGGTTCGATGGCCGCTGCTGCACGTTCCTTCGGATCCGCTACGAGGACCTGAAGGCCCGGGTGCTGGGCGGCGCATCGGACGACGAGGCTCTCGCCTGGGCGGAGCAGCAGGGCGGAAGGCGCACGGACGAGGAATGCGAGATCTGGAACGGCTTCATGATGAAGCGCGGCTGGCGGGACGCCGCTGCTAAGAATCTGGCGAGCAGGATAAAGGAGAGCGGCCTCGAGAGCCGGACCGTGCTGACGATGTTCGACTACCTCGATTTCGACGAAGGCCGCGACCCGCTCGCCACACGGCCCTGGGAAACCGCATGACCGGGCGTCGCTCCCCCACGCTGGAACCCTCTCCGCCGAGATAGATGCAAACCCCGCGAACCCCGACTCGACCGGGTCCGGCCGCCCCAGCGCGTCGCCTTGCAGGTGCGAAACCGCTCGTGGTCGTGATCACCGGGGTCGCCGGCAGCGGCAAGACAACCGTCGGAGAACGGCTCGCCTCCGCGCTTGGCTGGCGGTTTCGCGACGCGGACTCCTTCCACCCGGAGACGAACATCGCGAAGATGCGCGCAGGTGTGCCGCTTGACGACGCCGACCGGGCCCCGTGGCTCGCTGCGATCCGGGCGTACATCGACGCGGCTCTTGCCGCCGGTGAGCCGGCGATTGTCACATGTTCCGCCTTGCGGCAGTCCTACCGCGCCGCACTGGTCGCGGATCCGTGCCGGGTGCGGCTGGTCCAGCTCGCCGCCGATTCCGCCACGCTCCGTTCCCGGCTCGAGCGCCGCACGGGACATTTCATGGGACCGGCCATGCTGGAATCACAGCTCGCCACGCTGGAGCCGCCGGGTCCCGAAGTGCTGACGCTTGACGCACGGCAGACGCCTGACGCGCTCGTCGCAACGATCCGACATACACTCTCATTGTGACCACACCGCTTTCGAAACGACTCGGCCTGCTCGCAAGCGCGGTCAGCATCCTGGCCCTCATCGCGCTGATCGCGATCATCTGGTTCTATGCGCGAGTCCGGGCGAGCCTGCCGCAGCTGGAAGGCAGGGCCGCCGTGGCCGGCCTGAGCGGCACGGTTGCCGTCGAGCGCGACTCCCTCGGCGTTCCGACGATCAAGGCGCCTTCGCGGACGGATGTGGCGCGGGCGCTGGGCTTCCTCCACGCGCAGGACCGTTTCTTCCAGATGGACATCTGGCGGCGATCGGCCGCAGGCGAGCTCTCGGCGGTGTTCGGCCAGAAGACATTCGCAAATGACCGCCGGATGCGGATCCATGGTTTCCGGAAGATCGCGGAGGCGACGCTGGCGCAGCTCCCGAGCGACCAGCGTGCGATCGTCGAGGCGTACACCGTCGGCGTGAATGCCGGGCTGGCTGCCCTCCACGGGAAACCGTTCGAGTACCTCCTCGTGCGTGCCACACCCGAGCCGTGGAAGCCGGAGGACACGTTCCTGGTCTGCGCGGCCATGCTGGTGGACCTGCAGGATGCGAATGGCCAGTACGAGCGTTCGCTGATGACGATCCGCGATGAAATCGGCCGGGCCGGTGTGGCGTTCTTCGCGCCGCTGCAGACTCCCGCCGACGCAGCCCTTGACGGCACGACCGAGGGGATTGCACCGATTCCCGGGCCCCAACTGCTGAATCTCCGAGGGAAGACCGCCGCCCCCGCGAACGCTGCCGCGGTGAGCTTTTCGAATACACCGGTGACCGGCCTGGCCGCGTGGTTCGAGCGAGACCCGGAAGCGACGAACGGCTCGAATGCCTTCGCGCTGGCCCGGGCTCATACCGCAACCGGCGCCGCGCTGCTCGCGAGTGACATCCACCTGACGCTCCGGGTGCCGAACGTCTGGTATCGCGCCTCGTTTGAGTACCCCGGCCACAAGGTCACCGGGATCACGCTGCCGGGCGTTCCGCTGATGATCGCCGGGAGCAACGGCAAGGTCGCGTGGAGTTTCACCAACGCCTACGCCGACACCGGCGACCTGATCGCGATCGATACAAACCCGATCTCCGAGCAGCTGTACCGCGCACCGGGACACGAGAAGCTCCTGGAAATCGAGACGCGGCGTGAGGAGATCCGGATCGAAGGCGAGCCGTCCCAAACCATCGATTACGAATGGACCATCTGGGGGCCCATCGTCGCCCACGACGACAGGCACCGGCCGCTGTCGTATCTGTGGACCGGGCACGACCCTGCCGCCACGAACCTGGCGCTGATCGGCATGGAGGACGCGTCGGATGTGACCGCTGCCGTGGAGGTGGCGCACCGCACCGGGATGCCGGCGCAGAACATGATCGTCGCGGATGCGGCCGGAGACATTGCGTGGACGATCGCGGGCAGACTTCCCCGCCGGGTCGGCTATGATGGGCGGCTGCCAGTGACGTTCCAGTTCGCGGACAGGAAGTGGGACGGTTATCTGGGGCCGGAGGAGGTGCCCGTGGTCACAACGAAACTCACGGGCCGAGGCGCGGAGACGGCCGCACCCGACGGCAGGATCTGGTCCGCAAACCAGCGGATGGTGGGGGGCGCGGCACTGGCCCGCCTTGGTGATGGCGGTTACGCCCGGCCCAACCGCGCGGCACAGTTGAGGGACCGGCTCGCAGCCGTCGAGCATGCGACACCGCAGGACCTCCTTGCGCTGCAACTCGACGATCGCGCGCTGTTCCTGGAGCCCTGGAACAAGCTTCTGCTCGACGTGCTCAGCCCGGAGGTGATCGCGGAGAAGGAAGTCCGCGGCGTTCTCCGGGAATACGCCGCGAAATGGGAAGGACGCGCCAGCGTCGATGCCGTCAGCTATCCCATCACCCGGATGTTTCGGATCGCCGTGTGCACCCGCGCGTTCTCCGCGATCTTCGCCTCCTGCAGTGAAGCGAACCCACAGTTCAGCTGGGGACAGGTCCTGCTCGAAGGCGCAGTCTGGAAGCTGCTCGACGAGAAACCCGCCCATCTGCTGGCTCCGCAATACGCCTCATGGAATGCGTTGCTGGTGGCGGCGGTGGACGACGTCGTCACCCAGATGAACCGTGCCGGGATCCGCCCGGCGCACGCCACCTGGGGCAAGCACAACACGGCGGAGATCCGGCATCCGCTCTCCTATTCGCTCCCGTGGTTCATCCGCTCGCGGCTGGACATGCTCCCGGATCAACTGCCCGGCGACATCGACATGCCGCGCGTGCAGACGCCCACGCACGGTGCGTCGGAGCGGTTCGTTGTTTCCCCGGGACACGAGAACGAGGGAATCATGCACCTTCCGTGCGGCCAGAGCGGACATCCGCTGTCACCCTACTATCGCGCCGGGCATGACGCCTGGGTGCGGGGTGAGCCCACGCCCTTCCTTCCCGGGAAACCCGAGCACACACTGACGCTGCAGCCGAGGTGAACGGCGGCGACGCGGGTGCCGCCGGACGTCGAACACCCAACATCGAACGATCGGTGACACTGCCAGCGTCTTCCCCAGCAGCGCCCGGAAAACTGTCACCCATTAGGTGACAAACCGGATATCCTTAGCTCTGACGGAACGCGGGGTTGCCACCCATTACCTGGATTCCGAAGTCAGATTGACCACAGATCACGGAGCTCCGACACAGAGTTCACAGAGAACACCTTAGCCGGCGGATGTTCGGAAGCAGACGCGGCGCTGTTGGATGCAGCGGCATTGGACCATACCTCCAAACCCTGTGAACCGCCAAGTTCGCGAACAGACGCGAAGGTCCGGGAACGCCACACGCCTTCGCGCCCGTTCGCGTGCTTCGCGGTCAAGCCTGCCTTGGTCCGAATCGGTGTCCATCTGAGTTCATCTGTGGTTCAAACCGGCCCGGCCCTTCGTGTTCATTCGTGTCTATTCGTGGTTCAACCTCGGTATTCAGGCAATAGGTGACAAACGGCAGGCGATGCCCTCGTGGGGGGACCGGTGTTGTCACCTATTGCTTCGGAATCCAGATCCTCGGATTCCGAAGTCAGACTGGCCACAGGGAGCACGGACTTCAGTGCAAACAATGTTTGTTCGGTTTCCGCGTTTTTTACTGTTACCGGGTGAAAGCGATGAATGACGACACCCGGCATCTCAAGAGATTCGCAGAGACGCACGACGATGCCGCTTTCGGTGAAGTCGTGCGACGCCACCTCGACCTGGTGTATTCGGCAGCGCTGCGCCGGCTCGGCGGAAATCGGCAGCTCGCAGAGGACGCCACGCAGCAGGTGTTCATCACCCTGGCACGCAAAGCCGCGGTCGTGGCGAAGCATCCCGTGCTCACAGGCTGGTTGCACACGGCCACGCGAAACGAGGCCATCAACGTCCTGCGCGCTGAAACGCAACGAACACGACACGAACAGGAGGCTCAGCTGATGAGCGAAAACGACGATGCCGGAGTGGACTGGTCACGGGTCCAACACCTCCTTGACGAAGCCGTGGATGAGCTGAGCCAAAAGGATCGGGATGCCGTGATGCTCCGGTTTTTCGCGAAGCGCAGCTTCGCGGAAATCAGCCGCGATCTCGGAGTCACCGAGGACGCCGCCCGAATGCGGGTCCAGCGCGCCCTCGAACGGCTGCGCGTTCGTCTGGAGCGTCGCGGCGTCTCCTCCACGGCAGCCGCATTGTCGCTGGCGTTGACCGCCAACTCGGTATCCGCCGCGCCCGCCAGCCTCGAGGCTGCAGTCGCGGCAGCGGCCTCCGCCGTGGCCCCCGCAACCGGACCGGCGGTCGCATTCGAAAACCTCCTCGAATTTATGGTCTCAAAAACTGCGATTATTTCTGCGGGTGCTCTCGCCCTGGCTGCGAGTGGCATGGTCACATGGGAAGCCACGCGGGCGAAAGCTGCCGAGCACGATCCCTCCGCACGGGTCAAAAACACGCAAGCAGCCCCACTCGAGGCACGTGACGCGATGCCACGAGCCGTAACTGCGACGGTCAAGGACCGTGCACTCAGGAATGCGCTCGACGTCGCCCCACGGGAGCCGCAGCACGCCGGGCCCGTGACAGACCAGTCACTCGCAACCACCTCTCAGCAGAGTAACACCGCAGGAGATGCTTACCCGGAGGTCGCGCAGGCGCTCAGGGAGGTGAGGAAAGCACAAGCCGTCTATCTGTACCGCGACTTCATCCACAGCGCCCAGCTCACGCCGCGCCAGATCGATGATTTCGTCGCGTGGATCGATTTTGGCTCATCGACTACCTTCGATATCGATGGTCGGTCCGTCAGTTTCGAGGCGAAGGCAGGCGCAACGCAGCAGCCTGCTTGGATGACGGGTAAGCTGTTGGCCCAGTTCCATCGGGCACAACGGGAAGCTGTCCCAGAGACGGTGATTTCGAAGATCGCGCAGCATCTCCAGTTCACCGAGTCTCCGCTTCGGTCGGACCAGATTGAGAAGTTGACCCAAGCGATCATCGCATTGCCCAAGCTGAACCCCGCCCGGCCTGACCTGATGGAGCTCTCGACCAGGAGCCCCGGAGTACTGTCCGAGGCGCAGCTTGGCGCACTTGAAAGGGTGAATGCACAAGCCGAGCTTTACGACGCGCTCGACCGGGCACGGCAGGAACGCGACGATCAAGCCCGAGCGAACGTCCCGGGAGCCGAGCCCGGAGCCGCCGCAGCACGCCCGGCGGCCGTCCCGCTCACGATGCAAAACGCAGAATTGGTGCAGGCGGACCCGAAGTTACAGGTGCTCGCGCTGAAAGCGGCTCGTTCGGCACTCACAACGAAGTACGGTGCGCTGTACCACAGACTCGGCCTGGCGACGTCGGAGATCGAGAGGCTCGAAACCGCGATGCTGCGCCAGCAGGAGCAGACCATGGACCTGCAGGCTCTTCAAAAGAACGCTTCGGCCGAAACAAAGCAGACACTCTCCGAGGCCAGGAACGCCGCGCAGTCCGCATACGACGACGCTGTCAAAGGTGTCCTGGGGCCCAACGGCGTGCAGCTCTTGAAAGACTACGAACGGTCGCGGCACCTGCGCTCGGAATTGCTCACATTAGCCGGGGATTGTGCGGCATCCGGCGTGCCGTTGACGCCGGCGCAGTTCCACCAGCTTGAAACGATCCATATCGGTGCTTCGTCCGCGTTCAAAAGTGGTCGGCAGCCCGAGCTCACGAATGAGGAACGGGAAGCTGCGCAGGCCCTGTCGCGCGACGTCCTCACGCCCTGGCAGAAAACGATCGCCGACAGCTATTGGGCGACACTATCGGCAAATCGCCGGCTGAGTTTGGCGGTCATGCGTGCCACCCACACCGAGCCGCAGCTGTGAATACGGCCGGACGAACTGCCCGAGCCGGAGCGGTCTATTAATAATTGCGGCGGCCAGGCTCGGGATGCTCGCTGCGATTGAGATTCGCCGAGTGGCTTGCACGGGGCGGGGTTACGCGCTTCATAGGTGTCACCCCGTGAAGAAAAAGACGCGCAGCCACTCGGTTTACCTCGGCGGCGAGTTGTTCTCGCTCAAGCACCTGATCGGCAATGCGTGGCTGGCGGAGGCGATCTACGAGAAGTCGCACGGGCGTTTCCGCTGCGTGATGCCGCAGGACTTCGTGCCGCCGGGCAAGCGCGGTCGCGCGATCCGCGATCTCAATTTCCGCGTCCTCGCCCAGTGTGATCTCGCGATCCTCAACTTCGACGGCACCGACCTCGACAGCGGGGCCGTCGCGGAGTTCATGATGGCCAAGTTCGCCGATATCCCGTCCGTCCTCGTCCGCAGCGACGTCAGGCACACCGGCGGAGGAAGCCGGGCCGAACCGTGGAGCCTGATGGCAAGCGGGTTTCCGCGCACCGCCACGGTGCTCGTTCCGAGTCTCGACCAGTACCGCGGTCGCATGCACCGGCATCGTACCGACGATGTCGTTCGGCTCGCGGGCCAGCACGGCTCCGCGGCGGCCCAGATGGTCTGCGAGCAGACGGCCTCTCTCTGTGTGCGCGCCCTCGAACGAATGCTCGCGACGGACCCGACGCTCCCGAAGTACCTCCGCGAGGAGGTCTATCAATGGCTCGCCACCTTCCCGGCCTTCCGTGGAAAGCAGAAGGCGATCCGGAAGGAGTTCGAACAGTACCTGAAGGCAAAGGTGGAGAAGGACCTGCTGTAATTGCGGATTGTTGATCTCGGATTGCGGATTGCCCGGGAAATCCGCTGACAACACCTGTGGTCCGGAATGGGTCGAATTGCTGATTGGCGACCGCACGCCGCGCGCTAGGTTGTAGGCCGCTTAATCTGTTGGCGGCGTCCGCAACCGCATTCCGCAATCCGCATTTCAGCATGCCTCTTAACATTCTCGATCATCCGCTCGCGGCGCACATCATCACGCATCTCCGCGACAAGAAGACGAAGCCGGCGACGTTCCGCACGCTCGCCTACCAGATCAGCATGCTGCTCGCGATCGAGGCGACCAACACGATCGAGACCGAGTCCAAGGAGATCGAGACCCCGCTGGAGAAGACCCGGGGAACGGTGCTGGCGCATGAGACGCTGGTCGTGGTGCCGATCCTGCGCGCGGGTCTCGGGATGGTGCAGCCCTTCAGCGACATTTTTCCCGACGTGAGCGTCGGCTACATCGGACTGGAGCGCGACCACGCGACCGCCATCGCGCGAAGCTACTATTGCAAGCTGCCGCCGCTGCAGCACCGGCATGTTTTTCTCGTGGACCCGATGCTCGCGACGGGTGGCTCGGCGGTCCAGGCGTTGACCGTGGTGAAGGAGAACGGCGGCGTGAATCCCACGCTCGTGTGCATCGTCGCCGCGCCGGAGGGCGTCGCTGCCGTCGAGAAGCACCACCCTGGAACGCCGATCCATGCCGCCGCGCTGGACCGTCAGCTCAACGCCAACAAGTACATCCTCCCGGGCCTCGGCGATTTCGGCGACCGGCTGTACGGCACCTGAGGTTTTCGAGGTTTTCGCCGCGCGATAACCTAGGGCGCGCTGGACTCGCCGTCTCTGCAAGTAGGAGCAGATTTATCTGCGATGCCTTGCCGTACCAGGACACGGCGCGCCCAGCGGTCACGCCCTGCCTCGACGCGCCTCTTTCCGGCTGAATCCGATCAGTCTGCCGGTATCAGGCCATCCGCGACAGCCGCGCGTGACATGAGCGCGTTGAAGCGGAGGCTGGATCGCGAGAGGGTGCTTTTGAACCACTGGAGTTGCGCGGGCGTCAGAAGCTGCGCGACCTGCTGATCCACGGTGTTCCAGTCCACGGCCTCGAGGCTCACCGCCTTGCCATTCGAATAGCTGGGAGAGGCGCTGCAGATCAATTCGATCACCCGCTCGGCGGTTTCGCGCGGCAGCGGCGCTCCGAACACAACGCTGGCGCCGGCGAACTCGGCCACAAAATCGCGGGCCGGCAGGGTGCGCTCGTACTCGGCAAACTGGCGGGCAAGTTCCGGTCCGAGAAGCTGCTCGAACTCGGCACGGGAGGCATCCCTCGCGGCATCCATCAATTTCTGCGCCTCCGCATGCGCCGAGTTTCCCAACGCGAGGCCGACATCCTGGATATCCATCGTGGCCTCCCGGCGTCCGCAAAGGGCCGCCTCAAGCCTTTCAATCTGCTCGAGCGTCAGCTTGGCCCTTGAGTAGAACGCCGCGTATCGCCCGGCGTACGACGCCTTATTCAACTGAAGACTGAGCAGCTGGAGTTTGGGATCGTCGCGCACCGGGTCCTGCATGGCCTGAAGCGCGCGCCGCGGCTGAGGCGCAGGGCTGCCTCCCTTCAGTGTCTGATCCAGCTCCTGTCGTGCCGCCTCAGCCGCGGCAATCCGGGCCCGTGCGGAGTCGAGCTGCTTAATGGACGCGGCGCGCTTTTCGATCTCCGCGTTTCGGGCCCAGCGGATTCGTGCCGCCTCGCGCCGCGCGTCCACGGCAACCCAGCAGGCGCCGGCAATCACGCCGAGCATCAGAAGCAGCATGGTAAAACGTCGTGCGTTCATCACTTCGAGCTGGCTGTGGCTGCGGTCGCCGGATTCTCCGCGACCTTCCTCCCATCGCGGGCGGCAATTGAATATTGCTCCCCGAGCCTCGTCGTCCTCAGCGCCTCGAACTGCTGCGGCGATAACGCGCTCTGGCTTGCCGAGAAGACGCTCGCCCAGTCGAGATTCGCCCCCGCAGGGGGCTTCGCTTCCGCAGCTCGAAACAGGTGTGCCGCCTGTTCCGACGTCAACGGTGTGTCGGTGAAGCAGACCTGGCGCGCAACACTCTGGACCAAATGACGGGCACGACTGCCGGCCACGTATTGGCCGAGGGACTGCAATTCCTCAGCGTTGATCCACCCGGGGCGGCTTCCCTTTTCCGCGGACGCAAGCTCGACGATCACCGGCCCGAGCGTCGGCAGCGTCATTTCCGACGGCATCGCGCTGCGCCGCATGAACGAGACGAGCTCTCGTGCCTGCAACTCGGTGAGCTTCCGTGCGACAATGTAACCCTGCAGCTCATCCCACATCGCTGCCCGGGCCATCTCTTTGCCAGCCTCTGCGAGTTCGGGGTGCCGCTCCATAAACGCCTTCCCCAGCGCTTTCTTCTCCTCGGCGGTGCGGGAAGCCCACGTGACGGACTGGACCCGCGCCGCCTCGGCCCGCTTCGCGTCAGCGACCGCGTTCTGGAGCGCCGCGGCCTTTCCCTCCGCCGCCGTGGCGCGGGACTTAGCGTCGTGAAGCTGCCGCTCAGCGATTGCGGTTTGTGATCGTGCGTCCGCAAGGTCGCGCTGTGTCGCGCGTGCCTCGCCGACCTCCCACGTGGCCGTGCCGGCTGCGAGGAGCACCAGCCCCGCTGCCACGGCCATGAACTTTGTCGTGCTCATAAAGGCAACCGCGGCCCCGGCTATGCCCGAGGCGGTTCCCGCCGCGGTGAGCGCGGCCGCGGCAGCCGAACCGGCGAGCGCAACCGGAGCGGCGGCAACCGCATTGTCGGCCAGCAGGAGCCCGAGCGCCGCGCTCGTCGACGGAATCCCCCGGCGTGTCAGCACCGCACGTAGGTTCTCCAGCGCGCGGTTCACCCGCATCCGGGCGGCGTCCTCCGAGATTCCGAGCGCCACACCGATCTCGCCAAAACCGCGCTGGTCGACGAACCGCAGAAGCACGGCCGTCCGGTCCGCTTCCTTCAGGCTGTCGATCGCCGAATCCAGAACCGGCGCCACGTGACCCCACTCGACAGGCGCGTTGCCGTCCAAGTCCATTTCCTGCATGGCGTGTGACTCCTGTTCGCGGCGCCGACGTCGTGTTTCCGCCCGCAGCGCGCTGATGGTTTCCAAGCGAGTGACCGTGTGAAGCCAGGCCGTGAGGTAAGGATGCCGGGCAAGCGTTTGCGCCTTCCTGGCGAGCGCGACGAACACCTGTTGCGTGACATCCTCCGCCAGCCCGCGGTTGCCGCCTGAGCGTCGCAGGGCCGCCGAGTAAACGGCGTTGATGTGCCGGCGCACCAACTCCCGGAACGCGTCTTCCGCGTTTTCCGAGGCGTACCGCTGGAGCAACAAGGCGTCCTCAGTCATGGCGATCACCTTATGACCGTCACCGAGACTGGATCCGAACAAACAAATTTTGGGGAAACCAGCACCGTCCGGACCGGCGGCACGCACCGCCTCAACGCGCAGGTCGGAAGGACATCGCAGATAAATCTGCTCCTACAGCCCCAGATCCCCGGTGAATTCGCTCCCGTCGCCGTCTGCTGCGGGCGGGGTGCCCCCACCCCGCAGGGAAGGGCGCTTATTCCTTAACGCGCCCTGTGCGGCACCCGACGCGGGCTGAAGCACCGCGCTGCGTCCCGCCGGATCAGCGCGTCGAGGGCTGAAGTGTCCGGCCCTCGGCTTTCAGGGCGGCGGCGATTGCCTCCTGAATCTGCGCGGTGCCGCGGAGGCCGCGTCGATACACTTCAAACTGGGCCGGCGTGAGAATCTGTGCGGCGCGCGCATCGACGTCAGGCCAGTTCACCGAACGGACGTCTGCGTAGCCTCCACTCGCATAGGCGGGCGTGGCGCTGGCGACCACGTCGCAAAGCTGCTGCGCCTGCGCAACTGTCAGCGGAGTCCCCGCAAGGGCCGCCACGCCACCCAGTTCGTTCACGACAGTGCGGGCCGCGCCCAGACGGTTGAAGTCGCGGACAACCTTCTGCCCGTCCGCTCCAAACAATTCGCGAAGGACGACGTTGTATTCTTCCTGAGCCCCCTGCGCCAGTTTCCGCAGCGAGTCACGCTTCTCGGGGTCAGCCTGGCTGACGGCGAAGATATCGAGTTCCGCTTCCTGCATCCTCGCGGTCGCGCCGACGAATCTTTCGATCTGCTCGGGAGAAAGGGAGCAACGCGTGAACAGGAGCCCATAGTCCGAGCGTATGCGGTCACGCGTGCTCTCCAGGAAAAGGCTTTCGAGCTTCGGGTTGTTGATCACCACCGCGCGCCAGTCGTTCGCCGATCCGGATCCGGAGTTCCGCGCGGCCTCTTTCGGCTGCTGCGCACGTGCCGCGGCGGAGGTCGCCGCCTTCTTCTCGGCGGCTTTGGCGGATTCGAGCGCTGCAAGTGCGGCGTCCCTCGCCTCGTCCGCCGCCGTCCGGCGCGCTTCGGCCGCCTTCAGGCGTGATTCCAGGCCAGCACGGCTCTTTTCCAGCGCGGCGATCGTGCGGAGATTGTCGGCGTGTTCCTGCGCGCTCGTCCTCGCGAGCCAAAGCCCTCCTGCGCAAAGGGCGACGACCGCGGCAAGGGTGGCGAAGTGTTTGGTGGAGCTCATGATCCGGAGGAACGCTGGGTTGGGGTTTGTCCACCGCTCTTGGCGGCGTTCTCGCGCATCGCCTCGTTCAGCGCGGCACGATACCGAAACTGTGTCTGGATCGACTGGAGCGCGCCGACTTGCAGCGGCGAGAGCACCGTCGCGGAGTTGGCGATCGTCTCATCGAGATCGATCCGGATCTTGTCGTTGATCTGCAGGCCGCGCCCTGACGCGGCGCTCGCGATCTGCGCCAACCGCCCGGCCTGCTCGGGACTCAGTGGTTCCGTCGTGAAATACACCGCCGAGGCCACCTGCTTCGCAAGATACTGCCCGATGAACTCGCCGCGGATGTCGCGAAGGAATGCCTCACGATCCAGGCCGAACTTCTCCATCAGCTCCTGGTTCGCAGCCTCGACACCCGGTCCCGTTGGTCGGTCGAGTCTGATGGCCACGCGCGAGCCGTTCGACAGGTCGCCCTGCCACAGGATTCCATCGCCAACCATGTTCTGGAGGAACAGCTCTGCGGTGGCGGGGCTCAGTCCGTTGCGTTTTATCCAGTCCCGGAACTGCGTCTCCACTTCGGCGCGACGCAGATCGGTGAGGAGCTTCTTCAACTCGGGGTGCCGCTGCATGAGCGCCGTGCCATCCGCGAGCGCCTGTGTCTCCGTGGCCTGGGCAACCGATGTCCCCTGCTCCGCACCGCGCGTGCCCGGGCGCTGCTGTTGAGCGCTCTTGCGCGCGTCGGCCGCGGCAGTTTCCGCGGCGTCGGCGGAGAGGTCCGTCTCACGCACGGCAGCCGCGAGGCGCGCATTTGCCGCATCGGCGGCAGCGACCGACGCCCGTGAAGCGCCAAGCTGGTGCAACTGGTAGCCGGCAGTTCCAATGGCCACGGCCGCGGCGAGGCCGGCCACGCCGAGGACAATTTTCGATGTGCTCATAAATCCGATAAAGCCGACGACCGACAGGGCGGAAACCGAGCCGCCGGCCAGCGCCGCGGTCGTCACCGTCCCCGCAAGGCCGGACGGCGCCGCGACGGCGACATGCTCCGCCATTGCCACGCCAAGCGCCGCGGCCGTCGAAGGAATCCCGCGCTGTTTGAGGGTGACCCGCAGCCGCTCCAGCGAACGCTCGACGCGCATCCGCGCGGCGTCCTCGGAGATGTGCAGAGCAGCCCCGATATCGGCGAACGTACGCTTGTCCACAAAACGCAGGACGATGGCGGTCCGGTCTCTTTCGCCGAGTTGGTCGATGGCGGAATCGAGCACAGGACCGACGCGGCCCCAGTCCGCGCTCTCTGTGCGATCAGTCGGGTCGTCGATCATGGCTTGGGCCTCCCGTTCGCGGTTTCTCCGTCGAATTTCACAGCGCACGGCATTTGCGGCATGGTTGCGCGTTGTCACATAGAGCCAGGCGGCGAGCGCCGGATGGCCGCGGAGCCGCGGCGCGTTCTGCGCCAGCGACGTGAAGACGACCTGTGTCACATCCTCGGCGAGCTGGGCATCACCCCCGACCCGTCGCAGCGCCGACGAATAGACGCCGTCGACGTGCCTGCGCACGAGTTCGCCGAATGCGTCATCCGCGCGTTCGGCGACGTACCGGTCCAGCAGCTCAGCATCCGTCTTGCTCATGATTCAAGAGTATGTAACCGCCGGGGCGGAAACCGAACACGGAAAGTGACTGGCCACAGAAGTGGCACAAAAGCCACGGAGCTCGGACACCGAGTTCACGGAGAACACCTTAACCTGCCGATGCCTGATTGGAGGGCGCCAACAGAGGTTCACCCACATTACGTCACGACGTCCGTGGATTGAGCCGGACTGCATTCCCGATGGACTCCCCACGCCCCTCGTCACCACCAGCAAACATTCCATGATCGTCCGAAGCCTCCTCGTCCTCGCCCTCGCGCTCGCCGCGGTGGGTACGCGTGCAGCGGAAACCAAGCCCGCCGACGCCGCCTACCTCCTCGTCTATTTCAAGGACGCGACGCACAGCATCTACTTCGCCCTGAGCCGCGACGGGTACACTTTCGCCGATGTCAACAACGGCAATCCGGTCATGAAGGGCCAGGACCTCGCCGAGCAGAAGGGCGTGCGTGATCCGCACATCATGCGCGGTCCGGACGGCGCGTTCTACATGGTCATGACGGATCTGCACATCTACGGCCAGCGGGAGGGCTTCCGGACGACTCAGTGGGAGCGGCCGGCGGAACAGTACGACTGGGGCAACAACCGGGCGATCGTCATGATGAAGTCCCCTGACCTGATTCACTGGTCGCAGTCGCTCTTCCGCATCGACAAGGCGTTCGAGGAAACCCGCGACGTCGGCTGCTTCTGGGCACCGGAGACGATCTACGACCCCGAGCGCGGAAAGCTGATGGTATATTTCACGATGCGGCTCGGCCGTGGGAAGACGAAGTTGTACTACTCGTACGCGAACGATGCGTTCACGGCGCTCGAAACGGTGCCGCAGGAGCTCTTCCGGTATCCGGCCGAGAACCAGATCCTGGATGCCGACATCACCCGCGTCGGCGACAAGTACCACATGTTCTATGTCGCCCAGGGCCGCGGAGGCGGGATCAAGCAGGCGGTCTCGGACAAGATCAACCGGGACTACGTCTTCGATCCGGTCACGTACGATCCGGAGAAGGTTGGACGCGAGGCGCCAAACGTCTGGCGCCGACTCGGCACCGACAGTTACGTCCTCATGTACGACGTGTTCGGAGTGAAGCCCAGCAACATGGGTTTCAGCGAGACGACCGACTTCAAGACATTCAGGAACCTTGGCCGGTTCAACGAGGGCGTGATGAAGGCGGTGAACTTCTCGTCGCCGAAGCACGGGGCGGTCATGCACCTGACGGATGCGCAGGCCCGGGCGCTGTCGGCGCATTGGAACTTCCAGTACGAGTCGCTGCCGGCATCGGCGCCTTGAGGGCGCCTTTGTGGCCGGGGGTGCTGCCCCCCGGTCGTCCCCGCTCCCAGCCCAAACCAGTACCTCCCGAACGATTCGTTCACCTGCACGGACTGCGCAGCGTCATCGTCAGCGTGCCGGGCGTGCGCATTTCGGCGGTGATCTTCCAGCCGATCGCCTCGCAGAACCGCTGCGTCAGTGCCAGCCCAAGCCCGAAGTGCGGCGTATTCGACCGGGCGGAATCCTTGCGCCAGAACCGTTCGAAGAGACGGGAAATATCCGCCGCGGTGAGATCGGACGCCGTGTTCTCGACGACAACCACCGCGCCCTTGCCGGGCTCCTCCTGGCACGAGATCGAGAGCGCTCCTCCTTCGGTGGCGTAATCGACCGCATTCTCCACCAGGTTGGTCAGCACCGACCTGAGCAGCACGGGATCGGACGAGACCGTCACCGGCGACAGCTCAGTGCGCACCGTGAGCCGGCGCGCCTTCGCCCGGGGCGCAAAGTGTCGCCAGATGTCATCGAGAAGCGGCGCCAGGTCGACCGAAACGCTTTCCTGCGAAAGCCGTCCCTCCTCCCCTCGCGCGATCAGAAGCATCCTTCCGATCAGCTGCTCCATGTGCGTCGCAATATCGACGACGTCGCGGTCCAGGCTCGCATCGCGCGCCTCCGGCCACTTCACCGCGCTCTCAGCAAGGACTCGCAGCTCGGAGAGCGGCGTGCGCAGTTCGTGCGCCAGGTCGGCGTTGACGCGCCGTTCGCGTGCGAAGGAAAACTCGAGCCGGGCAAGGAGGTCGTTCAGCCGCGCGGCAATGGGACGGAGTTCGGCGGGGAGCCGATCGAGCGCGAACCGGCGGTTCAGCGACGACGCATCGATCGCCGCCGCCTCTGACGCCAGGGTCTCGAGCGGACGCAGCCCGCGACGGATGCCTGCCAGCACAATGGCGATCGTCACGATGAGCAGCGACACGCCCACCCCGGAGACTCCGATCAGAGCCATGCCAAGGATATGTTCGAGCCCGCGCCCGTCCGCCGCGACGACAAGCTGCAGGGGCCCTGAGCCATGGGCGCCGCGAACCGCAATCGCCACCGCCCTGCCCGGGGAACCGTTTGGAAGCGTGATCTGCCCGATCCGCGGCGGTCCGGGCCGTCCGCCCAGCGCGGTGAACAGGGCCTGGTCGGCGATTCCATCCGAGAAGAGCAACCCGCCACGCACATCGTACACCTGAAAGAAGAACTGCTGCGCCGTCCGCCGCTCGCGCCGGGCTTCGCGCGGTCCCGGCGGTCCTTGATCGACGCTCGGCCGATCCCCGGAGCGGAGGTCCGACTCGATATCGTGCGCGACCGCCATGAGCGTTCCGTCGAACTGCTCGACGATGATATGGCGGATGCCGAGAGACAGCGCGCCCATTCCAAGCAACAGCAGGAGACCAAGGCCGGTGCAAAGCGTCAGGATCAGCCGCCTGCGGATTGAAATCATGGCGTCGGTGTCGCGGAAAGCACGTAGCCCTGTCCACGGCGGGTTTGGATCAACGGAGCACCGAGCTTCTTTCTCAGGAGACAGATCGCCGAATCGACGACGTTGCTGAGCGGGTCAACGTGCTCGTCGTAGATGTGCGCCTCGATTTCGGTGCGCGTGACGACTTCGCCTTCGCGCCGGGCGAGGTACTCCAACAACGCGAATTCGCGCGGCGAGAGATCGAGCCCGGCGCCGTCCACCGATGCCTGCCGGCTCGCCGTATCAAGCGTCAGCGGGCCGACATGAAGCACGGCGCGCTTCACTCCGTAGGCGCGGCGACAGAGCGCCTCGACCCGAGCCTGCAGCTCCTCGAGAGCGAACGGCTTGACGAGATAGTCGTCGGCTCCCGCCCGAAGCCCTTCGACCCGGTCAGGCACCGCGTCCAGGGCCGTAAGGACCAGCACGTGCGTGTCGCGACCGCCCTCGCGCAGCTTCCGAAGGACCGTCAGGCCGTCCATTTTCGGCAACATCAGATCGAGAATAATCGCGTCGTACGTGTTCGTGGTCGCCAGCCAGAGCCCCTCCTCGCCATCGGAGGCCGCATCGACCGCGTACCCGGTGCGCTTCAGCGCAGCGGCGACCGCCCGCTGAAGCCGGGCCGAGTCTTCGATCAGGAGCAGTCTCATTCGCGGCGAAGGTAACAGCGTGACTGGCAAAGGGAAGCCGCTGCGGTGCTCCGTCCCGGTTTTCCGTGCAATGCGTCGCGCCGCTCAGTGGAGCGCCTGCGTCTGAAAGGCGGGGCGACCGCCGCGGCCGTGTTCCCCCTCGACGTGATGCAACCCCGCCGCCGCGAGCAGAATCGTGAGCACGAGGCCGACCGCGAGCGAAAGCACGCCGGAACGCTGGCGCAGGTACCCGAGAAGCGGACGCCAGTTCAGGACAAGGTGCACCACCCCCGTCACGATGAACGCCCAGCCGAACCATTCGTGGAGGACCATGATGGAGCCGTTCTTGACGTGGAAGAAGAGCAACACCCCCGTGACGGCGATCACCGCGAAGCCGACCGCGACAAAGGGGGAAAGCGACTGCCTGCTTGGAAAAGGTGAATTCATGACGTCGCGCATCCTAGCCCCGTGAACATTACGCCGACATTACGCGCTTGAACCTGGGTGCAAAGGACCCGTTGAGGACAACGGGTTCCACCTCGGTTCGGAAGCGGGGTGAGGACACGCCGCCCACAGGGCCAGACACGAAACTGGCGAGTCAGCGAAAACGCGCCCTCCCGGCTCCCCGGAGTCGCGACCCTATCCCGGGCACGAGAAAACCCGAGGTGGAACGCGATCTCCGAGCGCGTTCTTCCGGACGCGGGTTGAAGCTCCACGCCACGCTGCGAACCGAGCGCGTTCGGGACAACGCGCTCCACCTCCAAGCACGGGCAAGCCCGAAGCCTAAGGCGTCGTCGCGGACTTGGGCACCTTGCCGCGGGTAAACTTGTCCAAACTGTAAACAGCCGGCAGCGCGTTGCCCTCGTTGTCGAACATGCCACGGCTGCTGAGGCCGCGCGGGCCCACCGGCACGGCGGGCTCCCACCAGAAGACGCCCTTGCCAAGCCCGTACGGGACCTCGAGCACGAGCCGGTTCACTTCCTCCCAGAAGTCACGCTGGCCCTCAGGCGATTCCGGGAAGGGCGGCGGCGAATTGCGGTACTCGGTCGGTCGCCAGTTGTAGGCGACCTCGACGAGGATGATGTCCTTCTTGTACCGCTCCGCCGTGAACCCGAGGCAGTCGCGAACCTGGAGCAGCGAGCCGTGCCACCAGGGATAATACGAGAAGCCGATGATGTCGCATTCGACGCCGCGCTGGAAGAGGTTGTCGTAGAAATTGCGCGTCACCTCGATGTTGCCGGGTCTCTCCGTTTGGACGAGCAGCCGCGGACGCGGCGCATCGGCCCGTCCTTTGTCCATGCCACGCACGCCCGCCTTGATCAGGTCTGCAAAGTTGTCCCAGTTCTCGGGCAGCTTGCCGTCAGGCCACATCATGCCGTTGGTGATTTCGTTCCCGATCTGCACCATCTCCGGCATCACTCCTGCCTCGCGAAAGGCCACGATCGAGTCCCGGGTGTAGTCTTCCACCAGCTTCACGAGTTCGGCGTGCGACTTCCCCTGCCAAGCCTTCGGAATCGTCTGTTTCGCCGGGTCGGCCCAGGTGTCGGAATAGTGAAAATCCAGCAGGAACTTGTACCCGAGCGCCTTCGCCTTTTGCGCGAGCTCGATCGTGTACTGCAGGTTGTTCGGCAGCTGCGTTGGCGTGTGAAAAAGCCGCAGCCGTATCCAAGTATAGCCGTGATCCTTGAAGAGCTGAAGGCCGGGTTTTCCGACGCCGTTGTCCTTGTATTGGGTGCCACGCGCTTCGGCTTGGCCCAGGAAGGACAGGTCGGCCCCTACCACATAGGATAGCGGCGGGAGGGGCGCTTTCGCCGCCGTTGCCGGAGACGCTGGAGCTTTGGCCGACGTAACTCCGGGGCCAGTGCACCCGGCGAGCAGGGATCCCAGGCCGATCGTGAGGGCGATGAGTGACTTTCCAGGGGTTTGCATACGAGCAGAATGACGCCCGAACCTGTAAAAGGCTTCACTAAACATTGAAACAGTTCGACACGCGAATTTTCCGCATCCGTTCGACATTGGTCCGTCCACTTTCGCCGTTCACCTCTTGAAACTCGCGTCGGTCCGAAAATTCGCGGGAAGCGCGGGTTCTTCGCCGGCGCGGGCAGTCAGGGCCACGGTAGGCGACTCGACCAGCGTGACGGATTTCAGCACGACGACGGCGGGGGCGTCGCCGAAGTCCGGTTTCGCCGAATCGGCCATGAAGATCGGCGCGCCTTTCTGGAGCGGCAGCACCGCAAGCTCCAGATCGCCCTTGGGCAAGTCCGATGCGTAACGCCACAGGCCGACATCGCGAGTCCGGCCGTTGTAGAAATCGTCCGTCAGCAACCGGCCGCCGAGCAGCACGCGAGCGACGTCGCCGACATAGGCGAAGCGCAGCAGCGGCCGGCGCGCCAAATCCAGTCCGGCCGGGAGCTTGATGCGCCAGACCGCCGCGGCGGCAAAATCTGCATCGCCCGGCTCGGCCGCGACCTTCTGGCCGCCCAGCTTGATCTCGCGAAGGGGACCTGCCGCGCGTACCGGCTCGAAGGAGACCGACGTCTCCTTCCCTGCCCCGGGCAGCGCGTACCGCATAAAAATCCCGTCGCGTTCACGGGCGAGCGCAGTGCCGTCAAGGGCGAGTTCGGCGGGCGCGGGGAAGACCGAAATGGACTGCGCTCCCGTGCCCGAGGCCGTGACGCGCACGACCTCGCCATCGAATACGACCGTGCCTGTCGCGAGGAACACACGTTGCCGGCCGGCGAGCGAACCTTTCCAGGCGGCGAGCGAATCCGGCTCGCTCAGAACCACACACTGGATCACGTCGCCGGACGTCGACAGCAGTCGGACGGCGACGTCACGGCCGGGCGGCACGTCGCGGACAACGAACCGGTCCTGCTCCCTTGTCACGGCGCCCGACGTATCCAACCGTTGGACCTGATCTCGCCTGAAAACGAATTCCGTGGGCACGCCCGTGGTTGCGGCAAAGAACACGGTGCGGATCCCGTGCGCATCGCGGATCCGGGCGAATGGCTGGGCGGTCGCCGCGACGAGGCTGACATTCCCGCCGAGGTCGAGATTGAAGGGCCACCAGGCGATCGCGTTTGCCGGAATCGTCACGGGCTGGGTTGGAAACGTGAGCTTCGAGCCATCGGCGAGCGCGAGGGAGAACTGAACCCCAGGCTTTACGGGAAGCACCCTTCCGCGCTCGTAGTTGTTCACGAACACGAAGCCGCGGCTGCCGTCAGAGCGCGCAGCCCAACGCAAGGTGGTCACGTCATCGCGGCCGGCAGGCCGGCTGTCGGGCGCGGCGGCGGACATTCCCGTGAGATCGGCACCGTATTCGTCGAGGAACAGATGGAGGCGGCGCAGCAGATGATAGTGCGGGCGGATCTCGCCGAATTCGCCCAGCGGTGCCTGGAAGTCGTAGTTCTTCACCGGCATATCGTTCCAGTTCGTCATGGGCGTGTCCTGCGCCTCCATGAGCGTCGACCGCCGACCCTCCGGGTTCGTGCCGCCGTGGTACATGTAGTAGCCGGGCAACGTGCTGCCGGAGGCGATCTTGACCAGCGTGGTGGCTTCGACGTCGCGGGGGTCGATGAGAATGCGGCGGTGGTAGCTGTTCATCATTCCGCCGCCGATCTCGCAGGTCAGGTAGGGATACTTCGCCACATCCTCGGAATCCCTCGCGTCGCGTTTCCCGAGAAGGTCCGTGGCGATCGCTGCGTCGCTGCGCAATGCCGAGAAGCGGAAGCCCGCCCAGTAGCGGCCGGGCATCGAGGTGAGCTCGCGGTCCCAGAAGCCCTCGGCGTAGCCACCGTGCAGCGGGAGAATCTCGCCGAGGGGCATGGGCGTGGTCAGCTCCGGCCAGCCGGTGCGGGTGTAGAGGGGAACGTCGAGTCCGAGTTCGCGGGCGATGGTTTTTAGCGCAACGAGATACTCGGCCGGACCACGATATTCGTTGTCGAGCTGGAGGCCGACAACAGGGCCGCCCTGCTTCCATAGCAGTCCGTCGAGCTGCCGTGCGATCTGGCCGTACAATTCACGAACGGCATCGAGGAACTTCGGATCGGTGCTGCGCAGCTTCCAGTCCTTGCGCTCCACCGCCCAATCGGGGATGCCGCCATTCCGGACCTCGCCATGACACCACGGGCCGCAGCGGATGACCACGTTGAGTCCGACGTCGCGTGCCGTCTCCACAAACTTCCGGAGGTCGCGCTGGCCGGACCAATCCCATTCGCCCTTCACCTCCTCGTGATGGTTCCAGAAAACGTAGGAAGCGACGATGTCGATGCCGCCCGCCACCCC
>JAJYAR010000117.1 GCA_021779435.1 bacterium | reverse complement strand
GGCAACGTTGTCACGGGCGGCGACGAAAGCACCGCGATTTCAGGGGGCTTGGGCGGCGACGTCTACCGGCTTGGCGCCGGGAATGACAGCATCATCGACAATGGCAACGGCAATGTCTTTGCCGTCGGCGGTGGCGGAACTGTGGGAAGTGTCCAGATCACGGCCTACGGCGCAAACAACCAGATCACCGTGGGCGGGGCGGCGCAGCTTCAACTCGGCCTTGCCGGAGCTCCGAGTGGAGATACGATCACGCTCGATGCGACCACGCTGACGTCGACGGTCAATCTGAATGGGACCGGAAACATGGTGTTCCTCGCTCACGGCGCGGCCGGGGTCATCAACGACAATGCGTCGGCGGGTGGACTCGATCTCGTGGTCGGAGCGTCGGTCGGCAACCCGGATCTGGTCGTGAATGGGTTTCAAGCCGATCCGACCGGCATTCTGACCGTTGACCATTCTCTCTACACAAGCCCGGGCGCGGTTCAGGCGGCATTGCGGATGACCAGTGCGGGGCTCGTGCTGCCGGTGAACGGCGGGCAGATCCTGTTCGCTGGCGACCATGCAATGCCTGCGCTCACGCATCTTTCTATCACGTGACTAGCACGGAGTGGCTCCGAAGGGGCCAATGATCGGGTCGGGAGATCGGGGATCGCGGTCGGGCTGACGGCCGGTCGCCTTGGCTGCGCCGAGGGAGAGCGCATGGTGTGAGTCAGAAACTGGCACAACTGGGGGTCGATGTGACAGGCGCAGGGAGGAACACGCGGCGGTCAAACGAGCCGTGGTTGTAGTCGGAATTTCGTTGACCCAATAAGCTAAGTTGGATAGCGTTGCTGTTACGCAATGCACGCGCGGTGCAGCGTGGGGCGCACCAGCGGCCAGAGCCCAATCCCTTTCTTCGCGAAAGATGAATGCCATGGCGCAGACCTCGCAGACGACCGACACCTGGACTGGCGGCGACGGCGACTGGTTCAACGGAGCAGACTGGTCGATTGGTTACAGTCCCACTGCGAGCAACATCGTGTCGCTGCAGAGTGGCAACGCGACCTTCATCACGGTGACCTACGACCCGTTCACCGACAGCAAGCCGTTGGCGAACAGCGTCGCCTCGCTCTCGTCATCATCGCTGGTGAGCTTGATGGTGCAGTCGGGGGAACTGATCGTCACCAACGGTGGCAATCTCAGCCTTTCCGGTGCTCTGACAGTCGGGCCGATCTATAATCCGTCCGGCACGCCGGGGCCGGTGGCGTTCGAGTTGGCAGGCGGCACCCTGACCTTGGCAGGAACGGTCGATAATGCGGCGACGATCGTGGTCGGCGGGAATGGGAGCGCTGATCTCATTCTCGCTGGCGAGTTGACCAACGATTTCGGCAAGCTTGAGATCGGTGCGGGCGGGACACTGGACGTGACGTCGTCCCAGCCGATTACCGGCGGCGAGACGTTCGACTTTCTCGGTGGTTTGGGCACGCTCGAAGTCGCGTCGATTCTGAAATTCAACGCGCCGATCGTTGGTTATTCGGCGGGGTCGTCGATCATCCTGACGGGCTTCCAGTATTCGGCGGGCGACAGCTTCACCTACCAGGGGACCTCGGCGCAGGGTCATCTGGTCCTATATTCCGCCGGCGCGCCCATTGGCGCTTTCAACTTCCGCGGCAATTATACCGCAGCGAATTTCCAGCTCAGTGCGGCGCCAGGTTCCAGTCCCTTCGCGGGCGCTCTCGAGATTTCGATGCCGTGCTTCGCATCCGGCACGCGGATTGCGACCCCGGATGGTGAAGTCCCGGTCGAAGCGCTGCGTGAAGGCGACCTGGTGGTGACGCACGCGGGCAAGGTGCGGCCGGTGGTCTGGATTGGCCATACGCATCTGGACTTCAGGCACCATGCGCGACCGGAGGCGGTTCGGCCCATCCGCATCGCACCGCACACGTTCGGACCCGGCCGGCCAGCGCGCACGCTGGTGCTATCGCCCGGCCACGCGCTTTTTCTCGATGGCGTGCTGGTCGACGTCGAGAAGCTGGTGAACGGTGTGACCATCGTTCAGGACAGGGGCATTGGCTCGGTTACGTATTTCCATGTCGAGCTCGAGGAACACGATGTCCTGATCGCGGAGGGTATGCCGGCCGAGAGCTATCTCGATACCGGCAACCGGCATCAGTTCATGAACGACGGCAACATCGTCGCGCTCCATGGCGATATCGGCCGAGGGTCCAAGGCGGCGGCAGCGTGCTATCCGGTCGTGGAATCCGGTCCGATCGTTGCCGCCATCCGGGCCCGGCTCATTGCCGATATTGAGGCCTCGAACTTCCGCCTGGAGGAGACACCGGAGCTGCGTCTGCGTGTCGGGCAGCGGCTGCTGCTGCCGGTTGAATCGGATGGCATGCGGTTTTGGTTCGAACTCCCGCCCGGGGACAGCGATGTGTATGTGCAGTCCAGGGTATGGACGCCGGGCGGCGTGTGGGCGACGGACGAGGACATGCGGCGGCTCGGCGTGCGGGTCGACCGGATCACGCGCTACACGAGGCGCGGCGCGTCGGCGATCATGCTCGATGACCCGGCGCTCGGGACTGGGTTCTACGGCGTCGAGCGCGATGAGGATGGGCACATCTCGCGCTGGACGAATGGCGAGGCGCTGTTGCCGCGCCCGCTCCTGACCGGGGCCTACGCCCTCGAGATTGTCCTCGCGGCGAGTGGGCTCTATTGGGCACGGCCCGCTGCACGGCCGGCGCGGCGTCTCAGCGCTTAGCCCGCCGCTTAGACGCCCGCAGACGGCACCCGCAGACGGGCACCCGCAGACGGGCACTGGGGCTAAAAGGGCTGGAGCAGCGGCCGGGTTGGTGTCCAGTATGGGGAGCGTGCGGGGTTTCGTGGCATACTCCGCCCGGTTAACCGGCTCGGAGTCCTGCCATGATCAATCTGGTCCCGCTCACGGAAGGGGATTTCGCCCCGTTCGGCACCGTTGCCCCGCTGGCGCGCGGCCGGATGCGGTTCGGGCTTGTCGATGAGTTGCAGAATTTGCGCGCTCCGGCCCGTCCGCATCTCGATTTTGCGACGTTGGCGATGAAGCCGCTACCAATGGACGCGACCCTGATGGAGCGGCATGCGACGTCCTCGCAGAGCTTCGTGCCAATTGACGCGGCTGCCTATCTCGTCCTGGTCGCGCCGGCGGACGCCGGTGGCAGGCCGGACATGAGCCGGGCCCGCGGTTTCGTCGCCGCATCCGATCAGAGCGTGACCTATCGGGCCAATGTCTGGCACCACCCCGGTACCGCGCTCGAGCGCGACGGGCTTTTCGCGATCCTCACCTTCCGCGCGGGTGACGACGCGGACACCGAGTTCTTCACTCTGTCCGTCCCCGTGCGCGTCCTCGGCCCATGAACCGGATCGGGATCGATATCGGCGGCACCAAGATCGAGATCGCGGTGCTGGCGTACGACGGTGCCATCGTGTTCCGCCGCCGCGCCGCCATGCCGACGAGTTACGGGGCGGTTCTGGAGGCGATCGCCGGCCTGGTTCAGGCTGCCGAGGCCGTCACGGGGCATGCGGCGAGCGTCGGTGTCGGCTTCCCGGGCCGCGTCGACCCCGCCAACTGGCATGTCCGGGACGGAACCGCGCTCAACGGCCACGCAATCGACCGCGATCTGGCCGCGGCGCTCGGGCGCCCGGTGCGCGTCGCCAACGATGCCGTCTGCTTCGCCCTCAGCGAGGCGACGGACGGCGCCGGGCGCGGGGCGCGCGTGGTGTTCGGCGTGATTCTCGGCACCGGCGTCGGTGGCGGCGTGGTCGTCGATGCCCGGCCGATCCTCGGCGCCAACGGCCTCGCCGGGGAATGGGGCCATAATCGCTTTCCGTTCGAGGACCCAGCCGACCTTCCTGGCAAAGCCTGCTGGTGCGGCCGGCGTGGGTGCATCGAGACGGTGCTCTCCGGCGTTGCTCTCGCGCAGGCGTGCGATGGCCCCGCGGCCCACGACGCCAGCACCATCCCTGCGCGGGCGGCGGCCGGCGACCCGCGCGCGCAAGCCGCGTTGCGGCGCCATACTGGCAACTTCGCCCGCGCGCTGGCGGAAATCGTCAATATTTTGGACCCGGACGTGATCGTTCTCGGCGGCGGGCTTTCCAATATGGCGCACCTCTACAAGGATACCCCGGAGTTGATGCGCCAGTTCCAATTCTGTCGGCTTGGCCGGACCGAGATCCGGCGCGCTGTCCATGGGGACAGCTCCGGGGTCCGGGGTGCAGCGTGGCTCTGGCCGGACGATTGAGCGCGACGCCGGCGCACCGTGCCTGCCGCCGATAAGACATAGGCGGCAGGGCACGTCCGGCGCACGGGCGCTTACTCGGCGGCGATCGAGAGCGGGTTCGGAGCGCTCTTGCGGCGATCCTGGGCCGCAGTCAGGCGGGCCATCCGGCGCAAGTCCGATTCCGTCAGCCGCAATGCCGCATCGACCCAGATATCGGTGACGTCGAGCAGCTCCTCGAGGGTGATGGGGTTGACCCGGCGGCGGGCCTGATAGACGGCCTCGTGGGCGTTATGGCGCCGCTGGTGCCGGTCGATGAGGTCGCGCACGGCGAGTTCGCCCATGCCGTCCTCGGCCACGACGTCGACCAAGCCCATGTCATGCAGTTCCTCGGCGGTGTAGGTGCGGCCGCTGAGGATCATGCGCTCGGCGCGCACGGCATCGAGTCGGCGCGAGAGGAAGCTGTAGGCGCCCATGCCCGGGAAGAGGTTGAACAGCACTTCCGGCAACCCGAACTTCGCGCTCTTTTCGGCGACGATCAGGTTGCAGGCCAGTGCTGCCTCGAAGCCGCCACCCAGCGCGTCACCCTGGACCAGAGCCACGGTGATCATCGGCAGGCCAAAACTGATGGAATTGTTGTATACGGCCTCGATGCAGTGATGCGCGTAGTGGCGCAGCGCGGAACGGTCGGCGGCGCGGATGCGGTCGGCGAAGAGGGCGAGGTCGCCGCCGAGGCTGAAAGCGCCGGGAATGCGGGAGGCCAGCACGAAATATTTGAGCTGGGTGGCGCCGCTTTGAGCGCGGCAGGCGAATTCCTGGCGGATGCCGCGCTGCATCGCCGTGATGTCGGCGAGGAGTTCGGGGCTGAAACTGGGCCGGCCGGCCGGCTTCATGAAGCACCAATAGGTGGCCACCTCCGGATCGATCGTTGTCTCAAGATGCTGGAAGCGGGTGAGGGTTTGGGCTTCCGGCAGATGAACGACCGCCGGTGCCGTAAATGAAGACACGTCTGGAGCCATGAGGGTCGCGTCGTTTCCCGCGCGATCGTTAACGTTTACATAGGTTTTCGGATGATAGGTCATGGAGTGATCTCCTCGGGCAGGGTATGGACGCAGGGGTTCCCTCGGGTGGATCGGACCCAAGCCGCCTCCCACCCGGGGCAGACGAACGACATCTTGAAGCGGTTGCGCGCATTTCGCCACTGAAATGCGTGCCAAAGCGCGCGAATCCTACGTGTGGTTGTATGATTTCGAGAAATGCACGCATTCGTACTGGCCCGCGGCTGGTTCAGCTGCGTGCCGCCATACAATCGTCGGTCGATTCCGTCGCGCGCGGCCAGCGTCGGCACGGCGATTCAGTGGCCGGGCTCAAGGCTGGACGCCGTATCCTCCCATTCCTCGTGCCAGGTGCGGCCCTCCCGCTCGACGAGGGCGATCGCGGCCGTCGGTCCCCAGCTGCCCGCCGAATATGGCCGCGGCGCTTCGGACGATTCGGTCCAGCCTTGCAGGATGGGCTCGACCCAAGCCCAGGCGGCTTCCACCTCGTCGCGGCGCATGAACAAGGTCGTGTTGCCGCGTACGGAGTCCATCAGCAACCGTTCATAGGCGTCCGGATAGCGCGTGCCGAACGCCTGTTCGAAGCTGATATCGAGTCGGGCCGGGCGGAGCCGGAGCCCACCCGGGCCAGGGTCCTTGGTCATCAGAGCGAGATGCATGCCTTCGTCGGGCTGCAGCCGCATGATCAGCTTGTTGGGTTGCAACTCCGCGGCCTCACGCGGAAACAGTGAGAACGGCACGCTTCGGAACTGCACGACGACCTCGGAGACCTTGCGCGGCAGGCGCTTGCCGGTGCGCAGGTAGAACGGCACGCC
The DNA here is from genome assembly GCA_021779435.1 of bacterium. The sequence continues at coordinate 1,458 of JAJYAR010000117.1, read as the reverse complement.
CGCCCAGCGCCAGGAGCGGATTTCCGTCTTCAGGGCGACGAAGGTCTCCGTGCGGCTCGGCCGTCCGAGCTCCGTGGCATACCCAGGCACGCCGCGCCCGTCGATCGCGCCCTGTGTGTATTGTCCGCGCACCGTGAGCTGGCTCGTTTCGTGTGGCGCGATCGGCCGCAGCGCGCGGAGGATTTTCAACTTCTCATCGCGAACCGCATCGGCGTCGAGCGACACGGGTGGTTCCATCGCCAGCAGGCAGAGGAGTTGCAGAAGGTGATTCTGCAGCATGTCGCGAAGCGCTCCGGCACGGTCATAATAGCCGGCACGGCCCTCGACGCCGACGCTCTCGGCGACGGTGATCTGCACGTGATCGATGACGTCGGCGGTCCAGAGCCGCTCGAAAATGGCATTGGCGAAACGCAGCGCCATCAGGTTCTGGACCGTCTCCTTGCCGAGAAAATGGTCGATGCGGAAGGTCTGGCGCTCGGCGAAAATCTTGCCGACCTCGTCGTTGATCGCGCGCGCCGAAGCGAGGTCGTGGCCGATTGGCTTTTCCAGCACGAGACGCGCCTGGGGGCTCACCAGCCCGAAGGCGTGGAGATTGCGGCAGATCGGGCCGTAGAGATCGGGTGCGGTGGCCAGGTAGAACACACGGATCCGCTCTGGCGCCTCGGCGAGCAGCCGCGCCAGTGCTTCCCAGCCTTCGCTGGAGGTTCCATCGAGCGCAAAATAGCTCAGCCGCTCGCAGAACCGTTGTGGGTCGTCGCCCGCGAGCTCCTCTGCGGGCAAGTGCGCCTGTAGCGCCTCGAAGACCTTGGCCCGATAGGCCTCGGGCGTGATCGCCGTGCGGGCCGCCGCGATCACGCGGCTGTCGTGCGGCATCTGGGCATCGCGCCAGCGGCGGTACAGCGCGGGCATGAGCTTGCGCAGGGTGAGATCGCCGGTGGCGCCGAATACGACGCCATCAAAGGTCGCCACGGGAATGATCTGGGCCATCGCGGTTCTCCCTGCCGGCCGGGGGTGGCGGCCATGGTCGCGAGTGTGCGGGACTTGCGCACCCGCGCAAGCCACTGTCAGACGGTGACCGGTGGCGGCCGGATCGCTTTCGCCTCGTCGGCAGCCCGCCAGAGGTACCAGGCGGCCGCCGAACGGAAAGGGCTCCAGGCGCGACCGCGCTCGGCCAGTTCGCGGGGGCGTGGCTGGGTGGCGAGCTCATTGATCAGGCGCCAGCCCTCGCGCACGCCGTAATCGTCCACGGGCAGCACGTCTGGTCGCCCGAGGCTGAAGATCAACAGCATCTCGACCGTCCAGCGGCCGATACCGCGGATCGTGGTCAGCCGTGTGATCAGCGCTTCATCGTCGAGCCGGGTGGCAGCCCGGCGGTTCGGCACGGTGCCGTCCTCGGCGCGGGCAGACAGATCGCGCAGCGCTGCGATCTTGCTCGCGGAGAAGCCGCAACTGCGCAGC
>JAJYAR010000116.1 GCA_021779435.1 bacterium | reverse complement strand
TCCGGCGGTAGACGGCGTGGGGGTGTGAGCTGACATCCATGGATACAGGCGAAACGCCTGCGCGACGGGCAACCCGCCGCTCCCGGTAGGAGCAAATTCATTTGCGACCCGGCACGTTCCGTCCACCCACGGCGGAGGCCAGTCGCGGTGACAACGCTTCCCTTGCCGCGCCTCCCCGCCATCCTGCCCGCATGCCCAAGCTCAAATCGCTGTTCACGAGTCGCGGCCTGACGCTGGCTGTCGCCGAAAGCATGACATGCGGTCGCGTGCAGGCCGTCATCGGCTCCGAGTCGGGCGCGTCCGAATACTTCCTCGGCGGCATCACCGCCTACACGCTGGACGAAAAGGTCCGGCACCTCGGCGTCGACCGCGCCGCCGCATCAAGAGTCAACTCCGTCTCCACGGAGGTCGCCGAGCAGATGGCACGCGGAGCCTGTCTGCTCTTCGGCAGCCGGCTCGCTGTCGCGACGACCGGCTACGCGGAGCCTTCAAAGTCCGACGGCGTCACCGACCCGTTCGCCTGCTGGGCGCTCGCACACCGGGAGGGCGCACGGCACTTCGTCGCCGTGAGGAGTGGTCGCATCGAATGTCCCGGCGCCTCCCGCACCGATGCCCAGCAGTTCGTCGCCGAAGCCGTCCTCGCCGAACTCGCGGCGTATCTCTCAATCCTTGGCGGCGCAAAAACCTAGCACAAAAAAGCCCGGCCGAGTAGCCGGGCTTCGAAAAGAGTCGGGTGCGCTTCCGGGTTACGGAGCGGCCGCCTGAACCTGCCGCATGAGGGGCTCCACTTCCTTCACCGGCTGCACGAAGTCACCGTAGAGGAGCTCCGGCATCGTGTACTTCGTGCCGTACAGGACGTAGTTGGCCTCGTCGTCACGGGAGATGTGCCCCGCCTTGATCGTGGCGCCCACGAAAAGTCCGACGGACTTGGTGTACGCGAGGATCGGGGTCGTCAGGATTGCCTCGTTGAAATTTTCCTTCTCGGCGGCGTTCGGACCGGCCACGGCCTTCGCGTCCACGCCAAGGTTGAACCGCTGGTTGAACAGCACGCGCGGAAGTTTCTCGTCGGTGATCACCAGGATCGAGGTCATGGCGTTCGCACCGAGCTGCAGCCCGAGGCTGGTTTCGCCGGCGTTGATCAGAACGGGAAGGCTCCAGCGGCCGTCGGCCTTCTTCACCATGATCACGCCGTAGCCGTCCTTCACGCCGAGCACCGCGCCCGCCTTGAACTGATTCAGGATGATCAGCGCCTTGGCGCGTTGGAGGACGGCAGGTGGAACGGCTGTCTCAGGACGCCGCTGGAACTCCTGCCAGACAGCCTCGCAGGATTCGACCCGCTCCACCGCGGTCTGGCGCGGAATGCCGGCGTGGACCGAGGCGGCTGCGAACAGCGCTACGAGCGATACCATCAGGAAGTTCTTCATGGGAGATACGAAAAAAGATGAGAGCAGGAGTCTAGGCACGCCCGAGCGGGCTTGGAAAGCGCGGATTCGGGCGGAAACGCGGGACACAGCGTTTCGAAGGAAAGTTCCTACGCCGCATCGGTAAAAACGAGCGCCGTCGCAAGCCACTCTGGCGGCCCTGCCTGCGTCAATCCAAACCCCGCGCCGCGAGGTCGTCCTCATCCCAGCCAAAGTAATGCCCAAGTTCGTGCAGATAGGTGGTCCGAACCTCGTCTCGAAACAACTCCACGTCGGCTTCCGCGAAATCCCAGAGGTTTTCCAGATACAGCATGATCTGCGGCGGCAGCGGCATGTCCGATTCCACCCCCACGGGGTCTCCTGTAAAAAGGCCGAGAATGTCCGGCTCGAAGCCATCGGCAATCAACGCAGGGTCGGGAAGCGCGTCGTAGTGAACATTCACTCCGGCAGCCAGGGCACGCAGCTCCGGCGGAAGCTGCCGTTGCGCAGCTCCGACAACGTCCGCTGCAAGCTGGGAAAGTTGCGAAAACTCCATCGCTCAAAGCCGCACCGTGCCGCTCCCTGAAATTTTCCGCAAGCTCCCGAAAATTGTGCGCAACCTCTTGGGGCAGGGTCCGTCATACCGCTCGATGCGCAACTGGTAGGGCTGGGGAGCTCTTCCGGAGGCGCTGAATCGAATACAGTTTGTCAGGGGTTGGTGTTACAGCCGCCGCGGATCGCAGCCCGCGGCGGCATTTTTTTCAAGTGATTCGACGGCTGCCCGTTTCCAGTCCGGGCCGGCGCCGCTGCATCGCTTGTTTCAGTCGACTCGCGAACGCGTTCCGACACGCTGCGCCGAATGTCAGTCCAGACGCGTGTCATCATCATCGGCGGCGGAGCCGCCGGATTCTTCGCTGCCATCGCGGCGGCGGAGAAGCTGGGCACGTCCGGCGAGGTGACGATCTACGAGGCGACGGCCAACCCGCTCGCCAAGGTTCGCATCTCCGGAGGCGGGCGCTGCAACGTCACCCACGGTTGCTTCGAGCCGCGGGAACTCGTGAAGCGCTATCCGCGGGGCGGACGTGAATTGCTGGGAGCCTTTCATCGCTGGCAGCCCCGGGACATGATCGCCTGGCTCGCCGAACGAGGCGTCGAAACCAAGGTGGAGGAGGACGGCCGCGTTTTTCCCGTAAGCGACGATTCAGCCTCGATCGTCGATTGCCTGACCAAGGCGGCCGCCGATGCCGGGGTCCACGTGGTCACGAGCCTTGGCGTGCGAAAAGTCGAACCCGCCGGAAAGGACGCGTCCGCCGGCTGGTGGGTGACCCTGACCGACGGCACGGGCCGCCGTTGCGAGCGCCTGCTGCTGGCCACCGGCGGCAACCGCTCTTCCGCAGGTTTCTCCATCGCTGAATCGCTAGGTCACGCCATCGAACCGCCGGTCCCGTCACTGTTCACCTTTCACATCGATGACGCGCGGCTGATCGGACTCTCAGGCGTGTCCGTCGAGAACGCCGTGACCGCGATTTCCGGCACGAAGCTGCGCGAAAGCGGGCCGCTGCTGGTCACTCACTGGGGGCTGAGCGGCCCTGCGATTCTCAAGCTCTCCGCGTGGGGCGCCCGCGAACTGGCAAACCGCAATTACGAGTTTCTCCTGGGCGTCAATTTCGCCCCGCCGCACACCCGCGATTCGCTCGTCCGTGAGCTGACGTCCGTTCGGGAGCGGAATCCGCGCAAGCAGATCGGCACCTGGAGTCCGGTCCCGGTTCCGCAACGTCTCTGGGAAAGGCTGGCCGGCGGCGCGGGCATCGCGCTCACGACTCCGTGGTCCGGCGTGGGCAACGCCGCGCTCGGCGCGCTCGCAGCACAGGTCACCACCGCCGAATTCAAGGTCGTTGGAAAGAGCCTGTTCAAGGACGAGTTCGTCACCTGCGGTGGCGTGCGCCTCAGCGAAGTCGACTTCCGCACCATGGAGAGCCGGCTGCGCCCCGGTCTTCACTTCGCCGGCGAGGTCCTCGACATCGACGGCGTGACCGGCGGCTTCAACTTTCAGGCGGCGTGGACAACGGGCTGGATCGCGGGCCTCGCGATGGCCGGGGCCGCCGAGGTCTGAGGCGAAAGGCCCAGGCACTCCCCCGCCGAGGCACGAAGCGCCTCGAGCAGCTGGACAAGCACCGCCCGCGAAGGCGCCCCCATCAGGCAGACCTGAATCCGGTTACGCTGCACGAGGTAACCGCTGTGATGGCTCGTCAGGAAGCCGCGGCGCTCCAATGCGGCGCCGATCCTCTCGGAGCCGATCTCGGGCGGCAGCTTGATCGTCACGATGATCGGCGAGGCATGCGGCTCCTCGGCACCGATGGCAAAGCCGCCGGCGCGCAGCTCCTGACGCAGCCAGCGGGCATCGTCATTCATTTCGCAGCGACCGGCCGGCAGCCGCTCCAATTCGGCGAGCGCGACGTCGAGTGCGGTGACAAGGTTCGAGGAATGCGTGTACGGCACGCCATCGCATGACGCCCACATGCCGAGATCGAGATACCGCGGCACATCCTGGCGAACCGCCGGTTTTGTGGCGTGGAATACGACGGCCAGGCCGGGAAGGCCGGCCAGACCCTTCCCGCTGACGCAGCTGGCGAGGTGAACGCCACGCAGGTCGACGCGCAGGGCGCCGATCGAGCTGATCGTGTCGAGACAGAGCAGCACCGAGTGCTCCTTTGCGACCGCCTTCAAATCGTCGAGATTGTGCAGCACGCCCGTGGACGTCTCGTGGTGGACCATCCAGAGCCATCCCGGTGAAGCGGCCTGCGCAAGAATCCGGCTCACCTGCTCGCGGGTCAGCGTCGTCCCCCACGGCAGCCGTTCCCAGTGGAAAACGAGTCCCGCACGCCGCGCGTGGTCCGCGAGGCGCTCGCCAAACTCGCCGGTCGAAATGACCACGCCGGGACGGCGCAGCCCGGCGATCTGCCAGGCGACAACGTCGTTCGCGAGCGACCCGCTGCCGGGAATGATCTGCACGTCGTTCGCGTGCACGAGCGCCGCCAGCCTGCGCCGCACGTCTCCGATCATCTGCATGAACTCGGGCGCGCGATGGGGAACGGCAGGCCGGCCCATAGCGGCGAGGACGGCCTTTGACACGGCGACGGGCCCGGGCAGGAGGTTGATGACCGGCTGGGAAGCCGGCTCGGCCGTGGCGCTCCGGCGCAGTCCGCGGCGCGCTTTCATGGCCTGCACGAAATTCTCGAGGGTCAGCAGCATCGGCTGGTACGGCGCCTCCTTTGTCCCGACCAGCGGACCGAACGGCTCGAATCCAAGCGCCCGATACAACCGCAGGCGCTTCACGGCCCCCGAGATCACTGCAACGTCGTCGCCGCGGTCGATGCAGTGTTGCGCGGCGAATTGCAGCAGCTGCGCCGGAACCGGGCCGTTGCGATAGGGCGGCTCGACCGCGAGCAGCCGGATCTCCACGACGTTGCGCCCGGCAGGGAGCCACTGGTCGAGCTGGGGAAGCTTGCCATCCAGCGAGAACGGGCGCCGGCGGCGCAGTGCCAGCTGCGCGATGACGCGTCCGTCGCGCACGCCGATCACGTACGAGTTCTCAGCGTGGAACTTGTCCACGTGCCGCCCCTCGGGATTCGGCGCGTGCTGCGGGATTTCCTCGACGAACGTCCGGTAGTTGAGGCGGTGCACCTGCTCAAACTCGTCATCGGTCGTCGCGATCTTGAAATGGGTAACGATTTCCATGCGCGAAATGGGACGTCAGGGAACGCTGTGATTGAACATGCGGGCGAAATGGGTTCGGTGTGCGACAAGGACCAGTCCGACCGCCGAGGCGAACGCGACGCGGGCAGGCAGGTCCGGGAGCAGCCACCATGCGCAGCCGATGCCGCCGGCGGCCGCCGCCGACGTGATCGCAAACGTGCGCCGCTTGAACACGGCGGTCAGCGCCGCCGGCACCGCAGCCGCAACGGCGAACCAGGGGTTGAGCGCCACGCAGCCGCCCAGAAGGGGACCCGCGCCCTTGCCGCCACGGAATCGAAGGGTGACGGGCCAGATGTGTCCGGCCACGACGAGCGGCAAGGCCAGCGCGTGCCAGGGATCTGCGTGGGTCAGGCGTCGGGCGAGCGAAACCGCCAGCACCGCCTTCGCCGCATCGAGCAGAAGGACGAGAACGAACCCCCCCGGGCCGAGCACACGCGCGGCGTTGGTCGCCCCGGTGCCGCCGCTGCCTTCACTCCGCAGATCGCCACCGGTGGTGCGACGCACAAGCCACCACCCGGGAGAAACGCAGCCGAGCGCGTAGGAAAGACACAGTGCGAGCGCGAGCATGGGGGTGAGGCTCAAGGGGTGAAACGGAGTCGGAGAGTGGCCCGTCGTAAGCCGTTTGTCCAGAGTCGCACATGCGGCTCCGATTCGCCCCCGACGGCGATGCCTTGTTGTAGCCGGGGTCCGCGACCCCGGTGCCTTGGGCCCGGCGCGTCCGCCGAAAACGCCACCACTTTCGCACCCGTTCGCGTGCTTCGCGGGTATCCCTGCCTTGGTCTGATCCGTTGGCTCCGGATGTAGCCGAGGTCCGCTGACCTCGGTGCTCGGGCTCAAGCGGTCCGGAGGACTCGCGCAAAAGCCCAAAGAAAACCCGCGCACGGTTCTGCTTTCGTGCATTCTCGTGTTTTTCGTGGCAAACCCTCCGAACCCCAAACCGGTGGAACCACGAAAAGCACGAAAGCTCACGAAAACGATCGGAGCACGAGTCTGCATTCGAAATCCACGTTGGACGCTCGGCCTTCTGCCTTCCCGTGCTTCAACCTTTTACTCTAGCGTTCCCGGATGCCGTCCTACTGGCAGCTGATGCTCCTGGTACTCCCCGTCTTCGCCCTGATCGGCGCGGGCGTCGGCGTGCGCCGGTTGGGCTGGATGGAGGGCGAGGCGGAAACCAGCCTTATCCGGTTGGTGGTGAACATGCTGTATCCGTGCCTGATCTTCGAATCCATTGCCGGAAACGAAGCACTCAGGTCCGCCGATAACCTCGTCATGCCGCCCCTGGTCGGCTTCGGTGTCACCTTCCTGGGAATGCGGGCGGGGTTGCTGGTCGCACGGCTGATCGGACTCCAGGTGGGCAACGGCATGCGCACCTTCGCGCTCTCGGCCGGCATCACCAACTACGCGTACCTTCCCCTTCCGATCATGGCCGGAATCTGGGGCAGCCAGAGCACCGGCGTGCTCTTTGTCCACAATCTCGGCGTCGAAGCGGCGGTATGGACGGTTGGCCTTCTCATCCTGAGCGGGCTGTCGTTGCGGGAGGGCTGGCGCAAACTGATCAGCCCGATGTTCGTTTCACTCGTCCTCGCCGTTGTCAGCAACCTGACCGGGTTCACGCCGCTGATCCCGAAGCTCGCGATGGACACGCTCCACGCCCTCGCCGTGTGCGCGATCCCGCTGGGCCTGATCATGACCGGGGTGAATCTCGCGAACTACCTGCATACGCCGAGCGAGCTGTTCGACCTCAAGGTCTCAGGCGCCGCCAACCTCCTGCGCATGGCGATCCTGCCGGTGCTGATGCTCCTGCTGGCAAGATACCTTCCCTGCTCGATCGAGCTGAAGCGCGTGATCGTGGTTCAGGCCGCGATGCCCAGCGCCGTGATCCCGATCCTTCTTTCGCGGCTCTACGGAGGACACCCGCGCACCGCCGTGCAGATCGTCCTCACGACGACCGCCCTGGGCGTGATCATGATACCGCTCTGGCTGCGGGTGGGGCTGGCGTGGATCGGCGGCTGAGCCGGCCACGTGCCCCCGGGTCCGACGCCGCTACCTCAACAGCGCCAGTATCCGCTTTTCGTATTTGTCGGTCGGTACCGACCCGACCTTCTTGTCGCGGATCTGACCCTCCTTATCGATGAGGAAGGTGGTGGGAATCGCCTCCACGCCGCCAAACGCGCTCTGCACCTGGTCGTCGGCCATCACGACCAGGTAGTTGATCTTAAACTTGTCGACGAACTCCTTCACGACGGCCGGACCGCCTTCGTCCACGGAAACACCCACGATGGCGAGCCGGTCACCGTATTTCTTCGCAAGGTCGACATAGCCGGGAATCTCCTCGCGGCACGGCGGGCACCACGTGGCCCAGAAATCGAGCACGACCACCTTTCCTTTGAGGTCGTCCGAGCTCACCACCTTGCCCGAAAGA
>JAJYAR010000115.1 GCA_021779435.1 bacterium | reverse complement strand
AGGAGAGCCGAACCGGCGCGCCGCAGTTCTTCCTTGAGCAGCCATGGCGCGGTGCCGGATGTTTCGCTCTTGAGCGAGTTGCTGCAGACCAGTTCGGCGAAACGGTCCGTCTTATGCGCGGATGTGCTTACGAGAGGACGCATCTCGTGGAGGGTGCAATCGAGGCCCGCGCGAGCCACCTGCAATGCCGCCTCGACGCCCGCTAATCCGCCGCCTAAAATCGCAATACGCACTCGCTCTCAGCATATCGGACCCAGCGGAGTCTCCGAGGATATACTGGCAGATTATGCCGGACCAGGACGTCAACCGCCGCAGTGTTCTTCGCGCCGCCGCCACGAGCGCCGTCGCCGTTACAGCCGCCAGTTACTCCCGCGTGCTGGGCGCCAACGACCGCGTTCAACTCGGCGTGATCGGCTGCGGCTCGCGCGGCCAGTACGACATGGGAATCTTCCAGAAGAACCCGGCGGTTCATGTAGCGGCGCTCTGCGACGTCTGGGGCGACCGCGTGGACGAGGCCGCGCAGAAGGCCCCCGACGCGAGGAAGTACGGCAACTTCCAAAAACTTCTCGATGACGGCAAAGACCTGGACGCGGTTCTGATCGCTACGCCGGACCACTGGCACTCGCGCATCTCGATCGCCGCGGTGGAAGCCGGCAAGGACGTCTATTGCGAGAAGCCACTGACGCTCACCATCGAGGAAGGCCCGAAGGTCGTGAAAGCGGCGCGCGAAAACAACCGCGTATTTCAGACCGGCATGCAGCAGCGCTCCGGACCGCACTACATGCAGGCGCGCGACCAGTATATTCAAGCGGGCAAACTCGGCAAGATCACGCTGGCGCGCACATGGTGGCACGGCAACTCGTGGCACCTGCGGAAGGCGCCGGCCTCGCTTGCGCAGAAGCCGGCCAATCTCGATTGGGATATGTTCCTGGGCCCGGTGAAGTGGCGCGACTGGGATCCGCGGCAGTACTGGAATTTCCGCGCTTATCTCGATTTCGGCGGCGGACAGGTGACGGATCTGTTCACGCACTGGATCGACGCGGTGCATATGTTCATGCTGCAGGACGATCCGATCAGCGCAGTGGCCGCGGGCGGCATTTATGCATATCCCGACGGACGCACGGCGCCGGACACGATCGACATCCTGCTGGAGTATCCAGCCAAGTGGACCGCGACGTTTGAAGCGACGCTCGCGCCGGGGATAAAGGGCGCGGCGATTCAGATGTGCGGCACCGAAGGCAACCTATATATCGACCGGTCGAAATTCATTCTTACGCCGGCCGACCGCGGAGCGCAGCCGACGGAAGTGACGGCGGCGCGCGAGCTGACCATCGACCACGTAGAAAATTTCCTGGCCTGCATGCGCACCCGCCAGCGGCCGAACGGCGACGTGTACATCGGCCATCGCAGCGCGCAGGCTTCGCACCTGGGCAACCTGGCGTACGAGCAGAAGCGGCGAATTCAGTTCGACCCACAAAGGGAAGAAATTCTGCCGCTGTAGGTGGGCCGGAAACTTCTATGGAACTGCGTCAACTTGGCAAGTCCGGGCTGCAAGTCCCGGTTCTCTCCTACGGCACCGGCACCTTTGGCGGGCGCGGCGAGCTATTCCAGGCTTGGGGCGCCACCGAGGTGGAGGAAGCCCGGCGGTTAGTGGGCATCTGTCTCGAAGCCGGCGTCAACCTATTCGATACGGCGAACGCTTATTCGGCGGGACGCTCGGAGGAGATCCTCGGCGAAGCGGTTCAGGGGCGGCGGCACCAACTTCTAATTGCCACGAAGGCCTTTTTCCGCATGGGCGAGCACCCAAACGAGGGCGGGACTTCGCGGTATCACCTGATCTCCGCTTGCGAAGCGAGCCTGAGGCGGCTGCGAACGGATTACATCGATCTTTACCAGATGCACGGCTTCGATGCGATGCCGCCTGTGGAGGAGACGCTTCGCGCGTTGGATGATCTGGTTGCCGCCGGGAAAGTGCGCTACATTGGCGCGTCGAATTTTTCGGGCTGGCACATGATGAAGTCCCTCATGACCAGCGACCGGTACGGATGGTCGCGCTACGTTGCGCACCAGGTTTACTACTCACTGATCGGCCGCGAGTATGAATGGGAGCTGATGCCACTAGGACACGATCAAGGCGTGGGAGCGCTGATCTGGAGTCCGCTTGGCTGGAGCCGGCTGACCGGCAAGATTCGCCGCGGACAACCGGCGCCCGACTCGGGACGCCTGCCTAAAACGGCGCAGTACGGACCGCCTGTCGATGACAACCTGCTGTTCAACGTTGTCGGCGCGCTCGACGAGGTAGCGAAGGAAACGGGCAAATCGATCCCACAGATCGCTCTGAATTGGCTGACGCAGCGGCCCACAGTTTGCTCCGTTATCATGGGCGCGCGCAACGAGCGGCAGTTGCGCGACAACGTGGGCGCGGCCGGATGGAAACTCGCGCCCGAGTACATCGCGAAACTCGATGCCGCCAGCGACGTGACGCCGGTTTATCCTTACTGGCACCAACGCCAGACGGCTTCGGACCGGAATCCTCCCCTCGTCGGGCCCGCGGCCGGCCGCTAACGCGAACTCCAGTAAGCTTGCTGGCCGATGTAATCGTCGTCGGGCAGATGGCGGAGGATCAGACGGCGGAGTTCCAACGGGTCGGCAGCGCCTTGGGTGGAGAATAAGACCGCGCCGCCCGGCCCGAGGAGGACGGTGTATGGGACACCGCCGTTCCACTTGGCGTCGAAGGCCGCCATCATCGCGTAGGTGTCGTCTTCCGAGAAGAGCAAGTTGCGGCTGGTGGCGTGTTGGCGCTCAAGGAAGGCGGAGACGCCTTTGCGTTCATCGGGGAACTGGGCGGCGACCGTGACTAAGTCGAACGCGCGCTTGCCGTACATACGGTACATCTTTTCGAACTCGGGAAACTCTTCAACGCAGGGGCCGCACCAGGTGGTCCAGAAATCGACAAGCACCACTTTGCCGGAGGTGTTCCTGCGTAATGCGGTGAGGTCGGCGGCGGAGGCCATGTCCAGTTTCACCGGCTGAGCGTTAATGTGGACCGTTTCTTCGGCTTGGCCGCCTTTCGTTGACCACTTAATGGAGCAGCCCATGGTAGGACGCACGGGATTTGCCACCGGTTTACCCGCGAGTAGAGCGTCGATGGCGTCGCGGGCGTCGTGGATGCGAGCCAGATTCTCGCGCATGCTGGAGTCGACGCGGCCCTGGTAACGCAGCTTACGTTGGGCGTCGAAGATGAACACGTGCGGCGTCGATACCGGACCGTAGGCGCGCGCAACGCTCTGGGTGGCGCCGTCGTACAAATAGGGAAAATTGAAGTGCCGGTAGGCGGCGCGGATCTTCATTTCCTCAAGTGAATCGCCTACGTCGGTGTAACCCATCTCGTCGAGCCGGACGGCTTTCGGATCGTTCGGTTGGATCGCGACGAGATCCACGCCCTTGTCCTTACAATCCGCCGCGAGTTCCTTGATGCGGCCTTCGTAAAGCTGCGCGGTGGGGCAGTGGTCGCACGTGAAGACGATGACGAGGATCTTGGCTGAGTTGTAGTCAGCGAGCGAGTGCACCTGTCCGTCGATACCAGGCAGATGGAAGTCGGGGGCTGGCGAGCCGATGGCGAGCGTGGGAACTGTTTCTCCGGCAACAAAGGAGGCCGCGAGCAGTCCGAGGAGGGCCAGCGTGGCGGTTCGCGATGCAAGCTTCATGATTCCTCATCATACGCGCGCGCCCGGCCGGTGAACGCCAACTGTGGGCCTATGATAGGATTCCGGACGTGGGAGGGGCGGTGACAACGCAGGAATTCACGATCGGCACGGAGGAAAAGCGCGCGGCGCTCGAAGGCGTGCTCCGAAGCCAGGCGTTCGCGCGCAGCGATCAGCTAAAGCGTTTCTTTCGTTATATTTGCGAAATGGAAATCGCCGGCCGGGCGCAGGAGATCAGCGAGTACACAATCGGCATCGAAGCACTTGGCCGGCCGCGGGGCTACACGCCGCACGACGACTCTTCGGTCCGCAGCCGCGCGTATGCGCTGCGGCAGAAACTGCAGGAGTACTACGAGAAGGAAAACCCGGGCGCCGAGGTACGGATTGAACTGCACAAGGGATCATACACACCCTCGTTCGTGAGCCGGACAGAAGCGTCGGTGGAGCGGATTGCTCCGGCGCCGGAACGGGTGTGGCGGTTCGATGTCCGTCTTACGTTGGGTGTGGTGGCATTGACTTTGATCGCGGCGTTCGCCGGATGGATGGCCGGTTCGCGGCGCAGCCTGCCCGACCCCGTTCTGCGGGAAGCCTGGGGGCCGATGCTGGCGCCGGATGGCAACGCGATGATTACAATCCCCTCGCCGCCGGTGATGATGTTGATGAATTACCCCGAAGATAGCGTCCCGCCGGTGGAAGGGATCGTGCCGGCGCCGCCGGTGGCCGCGGCCTTCTTTCGGGCGCTTCATCCGAATCGCGGCGGCGGAGTGTATTTGCAATCCACCGTGAACGATGCGCTGCTGGGGGACGCCCTGGCGGCGTCGGTCGGCGTGCGTGTGCTGGCGAGCGCGGGGCAACGGGCGCAGGTGCTGCCGGAGAACGGGATGCGGCCGATGGCGCTTCGCGGGCGCAATGCGCTCATCATCGGATCGCCGAGCTACAGCCACCTCGCGGCGCGCATCCTGGCCAACATGCCGTACTCGGTCTATTTCGATCCGGCGGCGAAGCAGGAGGTCGTCTCCGATGCGCCGCCGGGAGCTAATCCAAAGCATGAATTCCGTCCGGTTTACGACGAGAACGGACAACTGAAGGAAGTCTATGGACTCTTGACCGTGCTTCCGGTTTCGTCCGGGTCGAGTAGCGGGACGCGGCTGGCGGTGTTTTCGGGCATCACTTCAGCGGGACCGCAGGCCGCGATGGAGTTCTTCTCCTCGCCGGCGAGCTTGCGTGTCCTCAAGGCCCGTCTCGCCGCGCAGGGTGTCCAACACTTCCCGCCTTCCTACCAAGTGGTGGTGCACTGCGTTTTAGATGGTACGCTGGCCTTCAGTTGGACTTACCAGACGCACGCTGTCGTCTCTCATCCGACGTTACTGGAGTAAACAGGCGCCGGCAGCAGACCCTCCCAACTTATTCCAAATACAGGCAAATGACGTTGCGTAACCGTGACGCGACGGCGAGTCGGTATGTTTCTCCTTGCTTTTTTCTTCCGCCGGTATTAGGTTGTCAACAAAGTGTTTTTCTCGGTCGCTCGTGGTCTGCGGTCGAGCCGCGCTTGGGGGCGTAATCAAAACATAGGAGTCACAGCCATGACGCTGAAAGTTTGGGCCTCGCACGTTGGGAGGGGAATTTTGTTGACCGCTGCCCTCGCCGTTCCGCTGGCCGCACAAATCGGGATGTTCAGCAAGGAGCAGTTGATTGCTCTAACGAGTGAATGGAAGGGGGAGCGGTTCCCGGACGGGCGTCCGAAGGTTCCCGATTCAGTTCTCGACCGGTTGAAAGACACGACGGCGGAGGAAGCCTGGAGCACGCTGCGCCACGTCGGCTACCGGCTGCAGTTTGAAGGCAACTGGAAGGAGATCAACCCTGGCGAGCGGTTAATCGGCCGCGCGGTCACGGCGGTGTTCATGCCCTACCGTCCGGACATCAACGCTTACATCAACGGAGAGGGCAAGCAGGAAGGGCGCGTCGGGCACGGGCAGAATTCCTGGGTGATCGACACGCTCGTTCAGCGTGATGTCATGGTGGTGGACCTGTTCGGTAAGGTGGATGGCGGCACCATCATTGGCGATAACCTGGGCACGTCAATCATGACGAAAACGGGAACGGGCCTGGTAGTGAACGGGGCAGTTCGCGACCCAACCGGGATATCCGAGATCAAGGGCTTCCACGTGTTCGCACGGGCCTTTCACCCCTCGGCGATCGCCGAGGTGACGCTGATGGGGATGAACGTGCCGATCCGTATCGGTCAGGCGACGGTACTTCCGGGCGACATCGTTCTGAGCGACCCGGACGGGATTACGTTCATTCCGGCGCAACTGGCCGGGATGGTGGCTGACGATTCGGAATTGACCCACTATCGTGACGACTGGGGCCACGAGATGCTGCGTGAGGGAAAGTACGCGCCGGGGCAGGTCGACGGGCAGTGGTCTCGGCAAATGATCGAAGAATTCAACAAATACCTCGAAAGCAAGGGCTCGAAACTGCGCTTGCCGGTCAAGCGGCAATAGCAGAGGGAATCGGAGACGGATTCATATGGCAAATATACTCAGTGGAAAATTCGGCCGGCGGGCACTCCTGAAGACTTCGGGCGGCCTGTTGACAGCGAAGATGATCGAGCGGGAACTGGAAGCTCAAGAGGCGCCGCACCGGAACGTCAACACGAACTCCAGTCCATCGACGCTGAAGATCACCGACATGCGGATCGCCACAATCGTGAAGCCGGGGCCGAGTCCCTGCACGATCGTGCGACTGGATACGAATCAGGGTGTATACGGGCTAGGTGAGGTGCGCGACGGCGCCAGCGCCACGTATGCCTTGTTCCTGAAGAGCCGCGTGGTGGGTGAAAATCCTCTCAACATCAACAAGATCTGGGAGAAAATCAAGCAGTTTGGCTACCACGGGCGGCAGGCGGGCGGTGTCGTGTCAGTCGAAGAAGCGCTCTGGGACATCGCCGGCAAGGTGTACGGAATTCCGATTTACCAGATGCTGGGCGGCAAGTTCCGCGACAACGTCCGTATCTACGCGGACACCACCGAGTCCGAAGATCCGGCCGTGTACGCGGCGCGGGAGAAGGCTCGCAAGGAAGAGATGGGCCTGACGTGGCTCAAGATGGATCTCAACATCAACCTGATCTCGAAGATTCCGGGTACCGTGATGCAACCGTCGGGGATGAGCCCGTGGGAGATGCGCAATCTTCCGCATCCGTTCACTGCGATGGAGATCACCGACAAGGGCATCGAAAAGCTGTGCGAGTATGTGGCGGCGGTACGCGGCGCGGTCGGCTACGAGATTCCGCTTTCTATGGATCACCTGGGCCATCTCGGTGTGAACTCCATCATCCGGCTTGGCAAGGCGTACGAGAAGTACAACCTTGAATGGATCGAAGACGTGATCCCCTGGCAGTATACGGAGCTACTGCAGCGCATCACGATGGAAAGTCCGACGCCGCTGATAACGGGCGAAGACATTTATCTCAAAGAGGGCTTCATCAAACTCTGCCAGGCGCACGCGGTTAGCAAAATTCACCCGGATATCTCCACGTCCGGCGGCATTCTGGAGACGCATAAGATCGGCGATGCCGCCTGGGAGTATGGCGTTCCGATGGCGATGCACTACGCCGGAACGCCGATTGGCGCGATGGCCTCGGTACACGTGGCGGCGGCGACGGAGAATTTCCTGGCCTGTGAGAACCACTCGCTCGATGTGCCATGGTGGCAGGACCTCGTGGTAGGGATCGAGAAGCCGATCATCAACAAAGGTTTCATAAAGGTTCCGGACAAGCCTGGGTTGGGCGTGACGCTCAACGACGAAGTGGCCAAGCAGCATCTGATGCCGGGGACCGGCTACTTCGAGCCGACCCCGCAGTGGGATCACGAACGGTCGGGAGATTGGTTGTGGAGCCAATTCGACC